>JANPDQ010000108.1:0-12922 GCA_031431575.1 Polaromonas sp. | reverse complement strand
TTTTTCCAGCCGCTCTTTGTTGTGCGCGGTAAGGCCAAGCTTTTCAAGCGGTATCGGCTCGCCTGCAGCCAAAATCCGCATGACCACGTCTTCAACCCCGCCGGACGACGGAATGGTGGCTACGCGCAGCTCTATGTCTAGTGGGCCGTATTTTTTGAACTTGATTTTGCCGTCTTGCGGTTTGCGCTTTTCAGAAATGTCGAGGTCGCACATGATTTTCAAGCGCGTGACCATGGCTTGCCTGAACTGCGCAGGCACTTCAATATACGGCTGCAACGTGCCGTCAATTCTGAAACGAATGCCGGTTTTGGCCTTGCCCGGCATCGGTTCGATGTGGATGTCAGACACCTTTTGGTTGTAGGCGTCAATGATGACTTTGTTGACGAACTTGACCAGCTCGTTGTCGGCAGCGGCGGACTCTAGTGCAGAGTCGTCATAGGCATCGTTGTCCAGCGGGGAGTCCATGTCGGCCAGCAGCTGGTCAATGGTGCCGCCTTCTGCACCTGCACCAAACAGCTGGCCAAGGGTTTCTTCAAACTCCGTTTGGGTGGTAACGGTGTAGCTAAATTTGCTGACGCGCGGGAACACCTGCGGCACCACGCGTGCGCCGCGCACGGCTTCGGGGTCAACACACATGATGACAAGGCCTGCGGGCGTTTCTTCCAGCGGCATCCAGCCCTGCTGCACGATAAATTCGCGCTTGAGCACGCCGTGCAGCATTTCAGAGCGAATGCGTCCAGCATGAAACGGCTCGTACGCTACGCCGAAAAACTTGGCCAGTGATGGGCCGATTTGTGCAGGCTTAATGCGGTGGTCAGCCATGAGCAGGTGCTCAACCGTTACGCCGTCTTCGCGGGCTTTTTGAACACAACTGGCCAATGCATCGGCCGTTAGCACGCCGTCGCCAACCAAGCCGTCGTATTTGGTGGCTTTGCGGCGCTGTGCATCACCGGCCTTTTGCAGGCGCTGGCGAATGGCTGTGCCCAGCGTTTTGCACAGCTGCTTGGCGCCGTCTTCTTCTAGTTTGGCAAAGGGCTGGTCGCTGCGGTTGTTGATGATTTGCAACACACCGCTGAGTGTGTCGCCATCAAGAATAGGCACCACCAGCATTTGCTTGGTGCGGTAGCCCGAGCGTTTATCGACTTCCTGTAGGAAAGTCAGGCCGGGGTGGATTTTTTTAAGCGCGCTATCGTCGTACACGTCGACGATGTTGACGGCTTGGCGCGCCATGGCCACATAGCCCGCAATGCTTTGCGGCGTGGTGGGCAGCTTCAAGTCGCGGCTGGTGTTCAGGCCAGTTTTAACTTTTGAGACGATGGACGCGCCATCCGCGCTGACGGCATACAGCGTGAGCCGGTCGGCATTAAAAAGCTTGCAGATGTCCTGGCTGGCCTCCAGCATGATCTGGTCGATGTTTTCAGTTTCATGAATGCGCGTGGTCACCAGCTGAAGCTGCCTGAAAAACAGCGCTTCAAAGGTGATGCCGCGCTCTTGGGGTGGCAGCATTTGCGAGTTAAAAAACTCGTCTTCAGGGTTGCGCGCTACCGGGGATGCAAGGCCGCCGAATGCGCTATTGCCAAAGCTGCTGGCAATACCGCTGTTGGTGTTTGTGGCGCTCATACCTCAAACACCTGACCAGCCCGAAGCCAACGAATATCGTGCGCCACGTCTTGCCCGCCAGGCGTGGTTTGGTCAAACCGCTGGATCTCGGCCATGATGAGTTCTGTTTCAAACGGTTTGGTATGGGTGATGTAGATGGGGTATTTTTTTGACTTGTCGATGAAGTCCAGCTCATCGGCCAGCGTTTGCGGCGACAAGTGCAAGCTGCGTTTGGCAAGGGCCTGTTCGCGGTTGCTGAACGCAGTTTCAATGACCAGCATCGCCACATTAAGCTGATTAATGCGTACCCACAGCGCCGGATTTTTCTCAGTGTCGCCGGTAAATACCCAACAACCTTTACTCTCCCCGCCGTCGTTAACGCTGCTGATGGCGTACCCCACTGCAGGAACGGTGTGTACTGCAGGCAGCGCCTCAAAGTGCTTTTTGCCCAGCGTCAAGATCTGACCAATTTCCAGCGGATGGAACGTGATGAAGGGCGCCTCAACCGTTGGGATGCGCGAGAAATCTGGCCAGATGGTGTTGTTGAAGATATGTGCCTTCAGCGCGGCGATGGTGCCCGCAAGCGCGTGGACCTGAATCGGCTTTTGGCGCTGCGAGGCAATTGCATCGACCATCAGCGGCAGGGCCGCTATGTGGTCAAGGTGGGAATGGGTTAGCAGCACGTGGTCGATGCTGAGCATCTCGTCAAGCGTCAGGTCGCCAACGCCAGTGCCCGCATCAATGAGCACATCGTGGTCAACCAAAAAAGACGTGGTTCGGCAGTCTTTAGCAATAGCGCCTGAGCAGCCGAGAACCCGTACTTTCATAAATTATCTTGCGCTTAAAGTGGGTTTATTTGGTCTGGAAATTGGTGGCGCCGTCCCAGTCGGGGTCAAAGGGCAGCAACCGCATAGAGGCTACACGCTCCGCATACAACTGGTAAAGGTATTTTTTAACATTTAAGCGTTGTAAATTGAGAAGTTGCACATCACACTGGTCCCACTCCTGGGCGCGATAGGCTTTAAGGGCTTGCGCCCAGATTTTTAGTTCGACCAGTTTGGCTGCGTCAACCCCATTGCCCGATTCAATGGCCAGTTGCGGCCAGAAAATACCAACCGCGTTGTCTTTGCCTTTCACGCGCACTTTGTCGAGCTCTTGCCAGGCAAAGTCACTGGCTTGCTTGCGGGTTGATTCGCTCACCACAATATCAACGCCGTAGGTTTTAGACAACCCCTCCAGACGCGAACCCAAATTGACCGAGTCGCCAATGACGGTGTAGCTGCGGCGGATGTCTGAGCCCATGTCGCCTACGCACATGGTGCCAGTGTTCAGGCCAATGCCAATACCAATTTCAGGCAAACCCTTGGCCCGGTGCTCTTCATTCAGTATTCGTATGGCCGCTGACATTTCAAGCGCGGTTTTGACCGCCAGGCTGGCGTGGTCGGGCGTGTCAACAGGCGCGCCCCAAAACGCCATCACGCAGTCGCCCATGTATTTGTCAATCGTGCCTCGGTTGCTACGGATTTGGTCGGTCAGGCGGCTGAACACCGCATTGAGTAGCGCCTGGAGCTGGGTGGGCTCCATGGTCTCGCTCATTTGCGTAAATCCACGCATGTCGCAAAACAGCACGGTCATTTCTTTGGTGGCGGCCTTCATGCTGTAAGTTCCAGCGTCTTTGACCATTTCATCCACCAGCTCAGGCGGCACGTAGGTGCCAAACAGATCAGCCAACTGCCGCTTGGATTTGCTCTCAACGAAGTAGCCGTAACTCATATTCAGCGCAAACGCGGTAATCGCGGAAATCAGCGCACTAGCCAATGGCAGCACCAGGCCGTAGCCCAAGTACAACCAAAAATTCAGCCCAACCAGCACGCCGACCACAACAACACTTAGCGCAACGGCTTTGGGCGCTGACAACAGCGGCAATAAAAATGCCAGGCTCAAGCCAGACAACAGCAAAATTACCACTTCAAAGCCAACAGCGTAATCGGGTTTGACGAAAATTTTGCCGTCCAGAAAGCCAGAGATCACGTTGGCATGCGTCTCTACACCGGGGTAGGTTTCGCCTACCGGAGTCACGCGAAGGTCAAGCAGGCCAGGCGCCGTAGTGCCTAGCAAAACAATTTTGCCTTTGAGTACTGCGCTGTCAACACGCATGGCCAGTACATCGGCTGCTGATATATACCGAAAAGAGCCGCCGCGCGCACCACCGGGGCCGCGAAACGGCACCAATGTGGCGACCCGATCGTCTACAGGTATGGCAAGGGTGACATCGCCCGATTTAAGCAAAATGCTCTCCAAGCCCTGGTAGTTTCGGCTCAAGACCTTTTCTTTGGGGAAACCCGGCGCAACACTTGGCGATCCAGCAAGCATTCTGAACACCGCCATCGACAACGATTCGTAATACTGGCCTTTGTGTTCTGCCAGCAGCGGGATAGAGCGAACCACCCCATCGCCCTCGGTGATCGAATTGATGTGACCGGCCATCGGTGCGGCATTTGCCAGTTCAGCAATGTTCGATCCGAAGCCGTTCCAGCTGGTGAATCTGATCGGGCGACCTTGTAGCAATGCGCGGTTCATGACTGGCGCAGGAAGCAACCCACTCGTTCTTCCATCTCCGTCGCTGGTGAAGTAATAGCCCAACACTACGGGCCGGTTCGCGATGGATTTTGCGAATAAAGCGTCGTAGTCGAGGCTGGCTTGTACCTGACTTATTTTGTCAATAAAGCCGGGCTGGTCACGCAACTCGTTTTGGGCAAGCTGCTGCAGACGCTTCAAGCCAGAGCTGTCGTCAGCCTCGGCAAACAAGACGTCAAAACCCAGCAAAGCGACTTCGTGCTTGACGAAGAGTTCATCAACCAGCGTGGCAAGCTTGTTGCGCCCCCAAGGCCAGCGACCAACCTCGGCAAGGCTTTTTTCGTCGATATCAATAATGACGATTCGATCGTCCAGCGTTTTCGGCATCGTCGCGCGAAGTCGGGCGTCATAGATGATGTCATCGAGCCGCTGAAGCACGCCGATGCGCAGCGCACCGCTGGCGTGCAGAAGTGCGAACAGCAGCGGTATTAACGTAATCGCGATTCGCCGCCAATGCCTTGAAATGATAAGCATGCAGTTTTGGCAGCTAGCCAATAAGCCTAAGCGCAATAAAGGTCAGGCCGGATAACTTGCCTACGCGTTTTGAACAAACTGCATTTGTGTGCCCGCAAGCTCAAGCATGTCGCCGTTTTTAAGCGCGACTGGTTCTGCACCTATTGCAGCGCCATTGAGCGATGGGCGGTTGGCACCTTCAACATGCGCGACCACAAACCCGTGCGGGCGCTTGGTAATGGCCGCAACAGCAACGCCGGGCTTACCAATAGTAGTGACAACTTTCACCAGCGGGACTTCGCGCCCCGCAGCCGAGCCAGACAACACTTTGATGGCTGCGTTGGCCGTACTTCCCGACAACTGCACCGCTGCACTGGCCGCCATGCCGGAGACAGCAGCTGCGCCGGCCGAGCCCGCTTTAAAGACAGTGGTTTTCTCGTAGTTGGCGTCGGTCGCCTCACTGACGTATTTAATTCGGTACTTGCCAATTTCAACGGTGTCACCATTGTGCAAAAGCTGTTTTTTAACTGCCTTGCCGTTCAGGTAAGTTCCATTGGTGCTGTTTAAATCTTCGAGGTGCACGTCGTTTCCAGCCAGTTGCAGCACGGCGTGCTCTCCGCTGACGGCCAAATTGTCAATGACGATATCGTTGTACGGACGCCGCCCCAAAGACGTACGGTCTTTGGTTAATTGCACTTCTTTGATAACAACGCCGTCAATCGAGACGATCATTTTCGGCATGGACAACTCCGGTTTATTTTCGACATTTTAACCATTACTCACTTTCGCAGAATTCGAGACAAAAAACCACGCTTTACATCGGCCTCGGTGGCACACGCCAACACAACGGAGATGTTGTCTCGCCCGCCACCCTCATTGGCGGCCAACACCAGCTGTCTGGCAATGTCCTGCAAATCGCCGCTGCTTTGCATGATTTTTGAAATCGGCTCATCGCGCACCATATCTGACAAACCATCGGAGCACATCAGGTAAATATCGCCTGGTTCAACTTTGTGCTCATTGACCTCCAGCTCCACGGTGTCTTCAACACCAAGCGCACGGGTCACCAGGTTTTTGTTGGCAGACGTTAGGGCTTGCTCTGGCGTTATGAGACCGGCGTCAATTTGTTCCTGCAGCAAAGAATGGTCTTTCGTGATTTGCTGAAAATCATCTCCCCGCAATCGGTAGCAGCGCGAATCGCCAATGTGACCAACCATAACGCGGTCTCCTTGAAAAGCCGCCATGACCAAGGTAGTGCCCATTCCGTTGTACTGTGGATTGGAATTGGCAGCATTGAAAATAGAGTGGTTCGCGTTTTGCACGCAAATCTCCATCGCTCGTCGTATTTCCTTGGTGTTGGCGTTGGCTCCAGTTTGAGCGAGCCAGCGACCCATTTCAGACTTGATGAACGCCACCGCCATGCCGCTGGCGATTTCGCCTGCGTTGTAGCCACCCATTCCATCGGCAAGAATACAAAGCTGCGTTTCAGCGTCGACCGCTATCGCATCTTCGTTGTTCTCACGGGTCAGCCCCGGGTCTGTTTCAGTACAAATATCGTAGATCATGGAAGGAAAAGTCATAGCATTAGGCTCAAGTATCACGCCTAGAGCCGTACGTTTGTATTTTTGGTGGTGTTTTGCTCTTGATCCACATTATTGACCGGGGCTGCGGAACCGATGGTTTCTGATGGAGCCACTGGTGGCGAACTCACTGTCGTGGCCTGGAAGGCCCTGTCTTGGTCTGTAGCGGCAGCATTGAAAGACGCCTCAACCCGGGGGAACGCCGCGTCATACGCAGCGGGTATCAAGGCCCGTAAATCAGCAGCAAATTGGTCACCATCCTGATAACGACCTGCCGGTATTTTGCCGATAGAAAGCGCAACCACCCTGGCCAATTCTTCTGATATTCCCGCCTGCACAAGGCGGATATCAGGAGCTGCTTCGTTTGCGATTTTGAACATCAATTCAGCCATGGAGTCCCCCCGAAACGGCAAAACCCCCGCGAGCATCTGGTACAACATTACGCCCAATGAATAAAGGTCTGATCGCCCGTCGATCTTTTTTCCGGCAATTTGCTCAGGCGACATGAAGCTGGGCGTTCCCAATACCAGACCGGTTTTAGTTTTGCTGGAGTCGGTAATTCTCGCAATGCCAAAGTCTGTGACTTTTACGCTGTCACTTGCGTAGTCATACATGATGTTGGCTGGTTTGATGTCCCGGTGCACCACGTTTTGCTTATGGGCATAAGCCAAAGCTTCTGCAACTCTTGCAACAATTGACAACACCGTCGCAGGTGGCAGGAGCTGACCTGCTTTGGTCGCGTCAGCCAAGTCTTTGCCCTTCAAAAACTCCATGGCGATGTAGGCCAAGTCATGCTCTTCACCGGCGTCAAAGATCGTGACAATATTCTGGTGTTGTAGACGTCCGGCAGTTTCAGCTTCACGAAAGAATCGCTCGCGCGCATCGTCAAGCTCTTCGCCTTCAAACTCTTGGCTTAGTGCCAAGGTTTTTATAGCAACCACACGCCCAATTTTTGGATCTTTGCCAAGATACACCACGCCCATTGCGCCTTTGCCCAACTCTTTTTCTATTCTGTACCGGCCCAACATGGGTTTTTCAATGCCACCGCCGTCAAGCAAGAGCGCGCCGCCTAGATGCTTTGCAGTGCCGCCCAAAATAACCGTTTCCGACAAATTTTTTGCCCTTTTGAGTTTGGATTGCAGGTCCTTGTGGTTCTTGTTGTAAACAGCCATATGCTGATAGACGACCTCGGCTTTATTGAACTGCCGCTTGCGCTCGAAATCAAGCGCCAAGCTGTTCAGGTTGTCCATCAAGGCATCGGTAAATGGCACGCGCCGAAAGCGGTCAAACGCCATGTCGAGCTGACCCTGGCCTTGCAGCGCCAAACCCATCATGCGGTTAGTTTCTGCCGACTCGTCGTCTGATTTGAGCTTGCCAGCCTCGGTCATTAAAAACCGCTTGGTGGTAATGGCCAAATGGCCAATCACCAGCAAAGCCGCCGGGAAAACCAGTTCAAGCCATTTGGCGCTTACCGACAACAAGCTGAACTCCGTGATCAGCAGTCCGGCAAACATCACCAGCGTTACAAGCGCAGCTTTGCCGGCGGAAAGCCGCGGCAGCCCCGCAACCAGGTATGCCGCAACTACCAGCCACACAAAAAAAGTGGCTGCATCACCCCACACGGGGCGAACGATGAAATGCTCACTCAAAATGCTTGAGGTAATGTGCGCAATGGCTTCTGCTGGAAATAAGCCGGGCCCGGCCGGCGTGGAAAACTGCGTTCCTACGCCCGCTGCTGTGGCGCCAATGATCACAATTTTGTCGGCGTACTTTGACGCAGAAACTTTGCCGGTTAAAACATCGTGAAAAGAATCGACCACAAATGCGGGCTGGCTGTTCTTGCCTCTGTAGAACTGCGGCAGCATTTCTGCTTCAAGACCCGTTCGAATCACGAGCTTACCGAGCTGAACTGACTCGCCGTTGTTGAGCTTGATATCGGACGCGTCCAGATTCAAACTTTTGGCCGCAGCCAGAAGGCTAATGGACGGTATTGCAGTCCCGAAAAAATTCACAATCAAGGGCTCAGCGCGCACAGCGCCATCAACGTCTGGAAGTTGATTGATATGCGCCACTCCGCTTACCGCGCTGCCCAATGCCGCAATTGGTTGCTGGCCACGCACAGCCGCGACCGAAAAATCTCCAGATTTGCTGACCTTGACGGCACTCTTTAAAGCGAATGCAGGCAATGGCTTGTCCGGCTTTCCCTGGGGCTGGCCCAGCACGAAAACCGACGGAATCAACACGTTTGCCGCTTTGGCAAAACTCGCGGCCAATCTGGAGTCGGTGTTCAGCGCCAACTCTGCATCCGCAATCAAGGTGGACAGCTGTGCGTTGCCTTGGCTAGGCTCAAGGGCCGGATCGCTCAACACCGCTTTGATCTTCTGGATATAGGCAAGGCCCCGGTCTGTTTGCGGCTCAAAAAACAATGTTGTGTTGACGATAACTTTAGCTTTGGCCACGGCCAGAAGGTCGGTCATTTGGGCCTGCACATCACGCGGCCAAGGCCAGCGTCCAATGTTTTCAACGCTCCGGTCATCAATTGCAATGATCGCTATTCGATCAGAGGGCTGCCGCGATGTGGTGGTGCTGGCAAAGTCGTAATAACGTCGCTCCAGCGTGCTGAAGACATCGGTGAGCTGGTTTAAAAAGTAAACCGCCAGAATCACAAGCACCGCCACAAACCAGTCGGCACGCCAGAATTGGCCCCGAGATTGATTTTTTCCACGTCGCACGTTAGAGCTTGCAGCCATGTCCTCGGCCTTGAATGAACACCTGCTTCATTTACTCCCCCACCCTTGCAGGTGCCCTTTTTAGTCTACACGCTGCAAATCGTTAGCTCAAATAGGTTACAAGCCACAGCAGCAGGTACGTTAACAGACACCGGAAAGTCGCGCAAGTGACTTATGCATGCATAAGTCACTTTTTGTTGCATTTGGGGTACGAACACTTTTCTCGAAATTACCTCAGGTGGCAATCTTGCGCGATCGACTCGAGAAAAACTTACCCAAAATCAAAACGAGCAACGCACCAGCTGCAGCGGTGATATAGCTCCAGTAGCCTTCGACGGGCAGGTAAGGCTTGATTGCGGGATCGGTGTAGGCCATTTGGCCCGCAATCCAACCGAGCAACATAGCCCCGAGCGTAATAACAATCGGGAAACGCTCCATGAGCTTAAGCACCAACTGGCTTCCAAAAACGATGATAGGAATGCTTACCAGCAGGCCGAAAATCACCAGCGGCAACTGGTGCTGCTGCCCAGCGCCTTGAGCCGCACCCGCGATGGCCAGTACGTTGTCCACACTCATGACCAGGTCGGCAATGATGACAGTCTTCACCGCCGCCCAGAGTTTGTCGCTTGAACTGATCTGGTGGCCGTCGTCGCCCTCGGGTTGCAGCAGTTTCACACCGATCCAGAGCAGCAATATTGCGCCTACGATCTTGAGGTAGGGCACAGCCAGCAACGCAAGCGCAAACGCGATCAGAATCACGCGCAGAACAATGGCACCAATCGTGCCGTAAATAATGCCTTGGGTTCGCTGCTTGTCGGGCAGGTTGCGACAAGCCAGCGCGATAACCACTGCGTTGTCGCCGCCCAGCAAAATGTCAATCATGATGATCTGACCCACCGCAAGCCAAAAGCTTGCTGTCATGAACTCTTCCATGGATGCCCCTACAGCAGATTAAAAAAGCCGATTGTCAGTGATGGCAACCGGCTCGGGTATTGTGGCTAACCGCAACCGGCTCGCTTACAGCAATGCCTTAAGCAGCTTCGCCATTTCTGACGGATTGCGCGTCACGGTAAAGCCGCAGGCTTCCATAATTTCCAGCTTGGCGTCGGCCGTGTCGGCTCCACCAGAAATCAGCGCGCCTGCGTGGCCCATGCGCTTACCTGCTGGCGCGGTAACGCCTGCAATAAAGCCGACGATGGGCTTTTTCATGTTGGCTTTGCACCAGACGGCGGCTTCGGCTTCGTCTGGGCCGCCGATTTCACCAATCATGATGACGGCGTCGGTGTCCGGGTCGTCGTTGAAGGCCTGCATCACGTCGATATGCTTGAGGCCATTGATTGGGTCGCCGCCAATACCGACCGCGCTGGACTGGCCCAGTCCAATTTCGGTCAACTGGGCTACGGCCTCGTACGTCAGCGTGCCAGAGCGGCTGACCACGCCAATACGCCCTTTGCGGTGGATGTGACCCGGCATGATGCCGATTTTGATTTCTTCAGGCGTGATCAAACCTGGGCAGTTAGGCCCCAGCAGCAGCGTACGCTTGCCGCCAGCGGCTTCTTTGGCGCGCATGCGGTTGCGAACTTCCAGCATGTCGCGCACGGGGATGCCTTCGGTAATGCAAATGGCTAGATCAAGGTTGGCTTCAACCGCCTCCCAAATCGCAGCCGCAGCACCTGCTGGTGGAACGTAAATGACGGACACCGTTGCACCGGTGGCCTTAGCCGCATCGGTGACGTTTGCAAAAATCGGGATGCCTTCAAAGTCTTCACCGGCCTTTTTCGGGTTTACGCCAGCCACAAAGGCTTCTTTGCCATTGGCGTAGTCGCGGCACATGCGGGTGTGGAACTGGCCGGTTTTGCCAGTGATGCCCTGGGTGATGACTTTGGTGTTTTTGTTGATGTAGATAGACATTTGAAATCCTTGGAAGTCATTTCACCGCAGAGGCGCAGAGGACGCAGAGTGCCGCAGACGAAGTTCAAATGAATTTCTCATTTTGTGCCTTTCTAGTCTTGCTTTGCGTTCTCTGCGTCTCTGCGGTGAAGGTATTAATTATTTGACAGCAGCGACGATTTTGGTGGCTGCATCAGCCATGGTGTCTGCTGCAATGATGGGCAGGCCCGACTCAGCCAGCATTTTTTTGCCCAGGTCCTCGTTGGTGCCCTTCATACGCACTACCAGCGGTACTGACAGATTCGTGGCTTTGCAGGCCGTGATTACACCTTCAGCAATGGTGTCGCATTTCATGATGCCGCCAAAAATATTGACCAAAATGCCTTTGACCTTGGTGTTTTTCAGCATGATCTTGAAGGCTTCGGTCACCTTTTCTGCCGTAGCGCCGCCGCCCACGTCCAGGAAGTTGGCAGGCTCGCCGCCAAACAGCTTGATGGTGTCCATGGTGGCCATGGCCAGGCCAGCGCCGTTGACCAGGCAGCCAATGTTGCCGTCCAGGCTGATGTAGGCCAGGTCAAACTTGCTGGCTTCGACTTCAGCGGCGTCTTCTTCGTCGAGGTCGCGCAGCGCCACGAGTTCAGGGTGGCGAAACAATGCGTTGGGGTCAAAGTTGAACTTTGCGTCCAGCGCCTTGATGTTGCCATTGCCTTCCAGCACCAGCGGGTTGATTTCAACCAGGCTGGCGTCGGTGTCCATGTAGCATTTGTAGAGCTTTTTCAGCACGTCCACGCACTGGGCGGTTGAGCCGGGTGGTACGGTCATGCCGTCGGCCAGCTCTTTGCCCTGCGCGTCTGTCAGGCCTACGGCTGGGTCAATAAACACCTTGATGATTTTTTCAGGCGTGTCGTGGGCGACTTGCTCAATGTCCATGCCGCCTTCGCTTGACGCCATAAAGGCCACGCGCTGGCTGGCGCGGTCGGTCACGGCGGAAACGTAATATTCTTTTTTAATGTCCGCGCCTTCTTCAATCATCAGGCGGCGAACCTTTTGCCCGGCGGCGTCGGTTTGAATGGTGATAAGCTGCATGCCCAAAATTTCAGTCGCGAGCTTTTTGACTTCATCGATGCTGCGGGCCAGCTTCACGCCGCCGCCTTTGCCGCGCCCACCAGCGTGGATTTGCGCTTTAACCACCCACACCGGGCCGCCAAGTTTTTGAGCAGCTTCAACTGCCTCTTGCACCGTGAATGCTGGAATGCCGCGCGGTACGGGCACGCCGAAAGTGCGCAAGATTTCCTTGCCTTGGTACTCGTGAATTTTCATAGGGGAACCTTCAAACAGCTGTGATGGGTGCGTCGTTGTGCCGCTGGTTTTGCCGCTGGTGTTTTGCCGCTGGCAGCAGCAAAAAACCAAGCCCTAAACTGTATCATGGTGCATTGCACAAAACTTGTGCGAGTCTAACGCTGCACAGATGCGGCAAATCATCGAACAAGCAACTGGGAAAGCGGTATGCCAAAAATTTTTATTGACGGAGAAGCAGGCACCACTGGCCTACAAATTCGCGAACGCTTGGCCACCATGCCCGCCATCGAATTGGTCAGCATCGCGCCTGAACTGCGCAAAGACCCTGCCGCCAAACGCGCACTGATGGCCGGCGTTGACTTGGTCATCTTGTGCCTGCACGACGACGCCGCACGCGAATCGGTCGCCATGATTGACAGCCTGCCCGGCAAAAAGCCAAAAATCATCGACGCATCGACCGCGCACCGCACAGCACCAGGTTGGGTCTTTGGCTTTCCTGAACTGTGCAGCGGTCAGGTCGAGGCCGTCAAAGCCGCACAGCGCGTGGGCAACCCCGGCTGCTACGCGACCGGTGCAATCGCACTGATTCGCCCGCTGGTCGATGCTGGTTTCATCACCCCCGATTTTGCGTTGACGATACCTGCTGTGAGTGGTTACTCCGGCGGCGGGCGGCAAATGATGGAGGCCTACCAGGCGGGCACCGCGCCCCTGTTTGAAATTTACGGCCTGGGGCTG
>JANPDQ010000107.1:0-1598 GCA_031431575.1 Polaromonas sp. | reverse complement strand
CCAGGTCTTCGGGCGTAAGCACCACGTCTACAGCAGGCAAATAGTCCAGCCACTGTGCCAGCGTGCGCGGCCCGGCAATCACCGATGTCACACTGCCGCTAGCCAACACCCAGGCGCACGCAAACTGTGCCAGATTCATACCGCGCTTTTCGACCTGCGCCATCAAGGTCTGTGCAATCGCCAGCGATTCCGCCCTAAATTCCGTGTCCAAAATTCGCTTGTCGCCGCGCCCTGCCCGGGTGTCTGCATCAGGCGTTTGACCCGGCGCGTATTTGCCGGTAAGCACGCCGCGCGCAATCGGGCTGTAAGACGTCACGCCAATGCCGTAGTGCTTGCACGCCGGCAATATTTCAACTTCAGGCATGCGGTTGAGCAGGTTGTAGTACGGCTGGCACACCACCGGGCCGGGCATACCGAGCTGGCCGCTAAGCCGCACCAGCTCAGCAATGCGCCAGCCGCGAAAGTTCGACACCCCCCAGTAGCGGATTTTGCCGGCGCGCAGCATGGCGTCAAGCGCGCGCAAGGGTTCTTCCAAATTCATGTCGTTGTAGTCGCGGTGCAAGTACAGCACGTCAACGTAATCGGTTTGCAAGCGGGTCAAGCTCGCGTCAATTTCACGCAGCATCCAGCTGCGTGAATAGTGCCCCTCATTGACGCGCTTAGACATCGCATTGCCCAGCTTGGTGGCCAGCACCCAGTCGTGGCGCTGGTTCTTAATCAGATCGCCGACGATGCTTTCAGACGCGCCAGTGGAGTAGACATCCGCCGTGTCAATGTAGTTCACGCCGTTGGCATGCGCATCTGCAGTGATGCGTGACGCCTCGGCATGGTCGGTCTGGTCGCCGAACATCATCGTGCCCAGGCACAGGGTGGAAACTTTAAGGTTGCTGCTTCCAAGGGTTCGGTATTGCATAACTTTCCTAGCTAAAAAGGGTTATAGCGCAATGAATATAGGCGCCATTAGCTACCATTTAAATAGCAACCAAGATGATCACAGGGCCTTGCCGAGCCGCTGCACACCTTCAATAATCTTGGCCGTATCAGCGGTTGCAAAGCTCAACCTGAAGGTGGCTTTGTCAACATCGGTGGCAAAAAACGGCGCGCCGGGCACAAAGGCGACCATTTTTTCTATTGCGCGTTTGGCGAATTCAGCGGCATCTGCATTCGGTGCCGTCAGGCGCGACCAGAAGAACATGCCGCCTTGGGGTGCGTTGAAAGTTACCGCCTCGCCGAGCTCTTGGCGCAGGCTTTTTGCCATGGTTTGCGCGCGTTCAGCGTAGGTTTTGCGCACCACGTCCAGTGCGGCATCCATGCGCTTTAAGCCCAGGTATTGCGCAGCAATGGCCTGCGTTAAATTGCTGGTGTGTGCGTCGCTGAACTGTTTGCACATCACTGCGTTGGCCAACAGTTGGGGCTGCGCCACCATCCAGCCAACGCGCAGGCCTGGCGACAACACTTTGCTGAACGAGCCGCAGTAAGCAATGAAGTCGCGTGAGCCTGGCACGCTTTCACTCAAGGCCAGCATGCTGGGCGGCGGCGGTGCGCCGAAGTACAGCTCACCATACGGGTCGTCTTCGACCACCAGCACGCGGTGCTGC
>JANPDQ010000106.1:0-3952 GCA_031431575.1 Polaromonas sp. | reverse complement strand
CGTAAAACCTGTCGCCTTGTCGCAGTCGAGTTGCACGGGGACATTCACGTCGCCAGTTTTTCTGTCAAACCCGTCGATATGCAGCGCAAAGCGGTCGGTACCCGCCTCCAGCAGAGCGCCCACACCGCGCTCGCGGTTGCCGCTAGCAAAGCCCACGTCAAGCTTGCCAGTTGCGCCGCCCTTGCTGTCAAACAGTGCATCTTTTGGAATGCGGTTATCAATCACGTTCACCACGCCGCCAATCGCGCTGCCGCCTTATTGCAGCGCGCCCGGACCACGCAGAACCTCGATGCGCTCAATGCTGATCGGGTCGGCAGTCACTGAGTGGTCGAAGCTCAGCGACGAGACATCCAGCAAGCCGCCGCCGTTGTTCAAAATGCGAATGCGGTCGCCGTCTTGCCCACGAATAATCGGGCGGCTGGCGTTGGGGCCAAAGTAGGTGCTGCTCACGCCGGGCGTGCCGTCAAGCGTCTCTCCCAGCGTGGTTTTTGAGCGTAATAGCAGTCCATCGCCCGAATATCGGGCGCTAGGTGCTATTAAATCAGAAGTACCCAGCGGATTGCCGGTAATGGTGACTTCTTTGAGTTGGGGCGTTGGCGTGGGCGTTGAAGTTTGTGCTGAAGCGGCCTGCGCGTAAAACCCGCCAAGCGTTAGCACCGCCGAAGTAACCGCGCTGCGTGAAAATTTTGTATGCATGGTTTGACCCGAATGAATCTGAAAAGGAAACAGCTGCGCGCAACCCTGCTGGGCTAGCGTGCAGAAACCAAAAGATGGGATTCAGGCGGTCAAAGGCGGACCGCGCGCGTCAAACAGCGCTGCCCAGCGGGCAAGTGCATTGCCCTGAAAAAGTGCAACCGAAAACGGCGGTGGCGCAAACGGCAGCAGACAAGCCGCCACTTTGGCCAACGCCCCGTCGTGGCTGGCCTGGTCGAACAGGCGGCAGTCAGACTCTTTCTCGTGAAGTGCAAACAAATCGCTCAGCGAATGGCCAACCTTTTCGGTGCTGGCGCCATGATGGTGGCGACCTTCGCAGTCGTCGTGCGTTTGATCGTGCGACGACTGGTGAGAATGCCATTCTGCATGCACCACTGAGTGCACCGCAGCAAATGTTTGGGTGAGCAGCAGCGCCGCCACAAGCAGCCAGGCAAAACTCAAGGTGAGTCGAGGCAACACAAACATCGAAGAAGGTTTTTTTTGACTTTTACTTCACACTCGTCGCATCTAGCATGCGGTAGTACAAGCCGTATGAATCGTCGTTGAGCACCAAAAACTTACCCTCCACCACGACCGGCTCCATGCCGTATTTAACTGGTGTTTTGGTACGCACTTCGACCATGCTTTCAGGCCCGCCAGGTGTGCAAAATGAGCAAGTCAACGGCACCGACGACAGCAAAAAATGGCGCTGGCTGGTGCCCGGCTCCAACGGCATCATGAAGCCTTGAATACGCTGGGTTTTCTGGTTGAGTGCCGTCTGGCTAGCGGTAAAAATCGGAAGGATGCGGTTCTTCTCGGTTTTGGTTTTCACGTCGGTCAGCACCGACCACGGGATGACATCAGTCCTTGGCTCAAGGGGCGCAAACGGGCTGCCTGCGCCGTGTGTGCCCGCGCCCTTGCCAGCGGACGCTCCGGCGATAGGGGACGACAGCGTTTGGGCCACGACTGGTGCGGCGACCAAGGCAACGCAAAGCGCGGTGCCCAGCGCTGCGACAAGGGTTTTAAAACGAGGGCTCATTGATTGCTCCTGATGTCGAGAGGTTGACGAATTTTGCCCGGTTAAACGGCGCAATCAATGCACATGCTTCAAGCCGCAGTATTTGCCTACAGCAAGGCCTTTGCAAGCGGCCTGCAGCTCTTTTTCGCAAACGTCTGGCTTTTTTCCTGATTCGAGGCACTTAGCCGCGCCTTCATGGGCAGCGGACATCGCGCGGTGGCGGGTGATGTCTTCTTTAATTTCCTTGGCTGAATGGCCCTCAGCGGCAAACGCAGCGCTAGAGCAAACCAGCACAAACAGACCCACAGCAGCATTGAACTTGAAACCGTTTTTCATAGTATTTCCTTTGTTTATCTGGATTGAAGAAGTTCAAACACACTGACCCGGTAAGCCTCCCAGGCGGGCATAAGGCTTGCGCCCCATGCCACCAGCAAAGCCAACACCGGTACCAGCGCCAACTCAATTGGCCACGCAAACACGCCAATAGAAATCGATTGGTCCAACTGCAGCGCCCATGCAGTCACGCCGACCAGGGCTTGCCCCAGCAGCAGGCCAAGCGCGCATGCAATAACTGCCAGCCACTGCGCTTCACACAGCAGCAGCCCAGCAATTTTGCGCGGCGGCGCACCCAGCATGCGCAGCAAAGCCAAGTCAGCGCGGCGCTCGCGCACAGCGCTCCACAGCGCGATGAACACACCCAGGCCAGCGGTTAGCAGCAGCACACCAGCGAGCACTTTGAGCATGTTTGTTCCAACGCCCAACATGCTGAGCAAGCGGGTAATTTCAACTGCTGGTGCTGCGGCCTGCATTTCAGTTGTGGCGTTAACAAACCTGGGAAACGTCACTGCAGCCAGCGGGCTGGCATATTGAATCAGCGCCATTGTCAGCTCACGCTCTTCTTCCAGAATTTTCTGGTCTTCAGCGTCAAGCGCGGTGTCGCTTTCATGAACTTTCCAGACCGATTCTGTGGCGGTAAGAATCAGGCGGTCAAGCACCGATCCGCTGGCCGCCAGCACGCCCACCACCTGGTATTGGGTGTTGCCGTGCGATTCGCCGCCAGCGCTTAAGCCGTGCGAGCCAGCAAAGCTGTCACCCACCCGCAAACCACTCTGCCTGGCAACTTGCGCACCGACCACAGCTTGCATGGGCGCGGCCCACAGCGCACCATCAACCAACGTCGCCCGGTAATGGGCAACATAGTCAGGCGACGTTCCAACGATGCGAAAACCGCGAAAGTTGTCCCCCAGGCTCAACGGGATCAGCTTGCCCACTTGCGGGTTCGCTTCAAGCTCTCTTACAGCGGCCAACGGAATATTGCCAGTCGGCGCGTCAATGTGAAACACGCCCGACAAAATCAGCTGCATCGGGCTGCCTTTTGCGCCCACCACGGCATCAATACCGGCCAGGTCGCGCTCAAACGCGCGGCTGATTTGGTGGTTGATCAGCAGCACGAATGTGATGGACGCCAAGCCAAGTGTTAACAGCAGTAGATTCAGGCTGGCAGCCAACGGCCGGGACCACAGATAGCGCCAAGACAATGCTATTAACTTCATAGCTGCTTGCACCCTATTTTGTTGGGGTAAAAGCCTTTTTTATCCTTAAAAATGGCTTCAAAAGTGCTTTTTACCCGGCTGTCGTGCGTAGCAATCACCAGTGTGGCATTTAGCCGCTGCGCAGTGGCGTGCAATAAATTCAACGCAGCGTTGGCAGAATCGTCGTCCAGGCTGGCAGTGGGCTCATCCGCCAAAATAACTTTGGGCTGCAGCAGCACCGCTCGCGCCAGTGCCACGCGCTGCGCTTGCCCACCCGACAACTGAGACGGTTTGCGCGCCGACAACTCCAGCACATCCAAAGCCGCCAAGGCTGCCTTGATGGCTGCGCCATCGGTTGCTTGCCCTGCTGCCCACTGCGCGAGTTCCAGGTTTTGAACCACAGAAAGCGCCGCGCTCAAGTGGAGTTTTTGCGGCAAAAACCCAATTGTTCTGGCGCGCCACGCATCTCCGTTGGTGCTGCCCAGTTCCGCAAGCGACTGGCCAGCCACGGTAATTTCGCCACCGCTTGGCTTGAGCAGGCTGGATGCCAGCGCCAGCCAGGTCGACTTGCCAGAGCCAGACGCGCCGCTGAGCAAAAGTGTTTCGCCCTGCGCCACCTCAAAGTCAGCAAACGCAATGGCTGGGCCACTCGGGTACTGAAAAGTGAGCTGGTGTGAGCTGATCAAGCAGCCGCTCCGCTGGCGCAATC
>JANPDQ010000105.1:0-10362 GCA_031431575.1 Polaromonas sp. | reverse complement strand
AGCACCGGCAGGTTGGCAAAGCTCCATTTACCGCGCTTGACGTCAAACTCTTCCGGGGCCTGAATTTCCACCAAGTGACCAACCGCTGATGTGACGACCCAGTCGTCGCTTTCAAAGTATTCGTCGTGCTTTTCAAACTTGCCCGCCGTCGGCGTCATGGCGCGCACGATATCTTGCGCGACAGAGGGTTTTTCAGCGATGACGAGAGTTTTCATAGTGGCTTTTTTAAAAATTCTATGGGCCCAACAACCCACCAAAAAAGCCCAATTGCAATGCTGCGCGGGCGGCGGAAATAAGCACCTGTATCGGGCGAACTATAGCCGCTGGCCAATTGGGCAGCCAGAAACCTCTGATTACAATACGGGTGAATGCGCGTGCCGGGCGGGTAGTTTTTGCATTTTGCAACACACTCTTGGCTGATGAACCCTACCAAATTTTTGGAAAGCATTTTTAAGTGTTAAACACCCCAGGTTCAAACTCAGTTGCCACAGATGCGGTCAACTCGCCTGCTAATTCTGGCAAACGCATTCAAACCCGCCGCTCCGGCGTGCATGGCAAAGGCGTGTTTGCGCTGTGTGATTTGGCCGAGGGCGAAACGCTGATTGAATACACGGGCGAAGTCATCACCTGGAAAGAAGCGCTGCGCCGCCACCCGCATGACCCGCTGGACCCCAACCACACGTTTTACTTTCATATAGATGACAAGCATGTGATTGACGGCAAGGCCGGTGGCAATTCGTCACGCTGGATCAACCACGCCTGCAAGCCCAACTGCGAGGCTGATGAACAAAAAGGCCGCGTATTTATCAAGGCGCTGCGCAATATTGCTGCGGGCGAAGAGCTGTTTTACGACTACGGGCTGATCATTGACAGCAAGTACACGCCCAAGCTGCTGGCGGAGTACCCCTGCTGGTGCGGCGCGAAAAAATGCCGTGGCACCTTGCTTGCGCCTAAAGAAAAGCGCGGTAAAAAAAGCGACAGCAAAAAAGTCAAAGACAAGAAGTCCGCGAAGAACAAAAAAGACTAGCCCATGCCGAAACCTCCACCAGACCCCACCCCATGGCCGCTTGAGGCCCTGTGGCAAGCCGTTGAGCCCACACTGCCCGGCTTTACCTGCGAGCTGCTGCCTACGGTGGATTCGACCAACTCAGAGTTGATGCGGCGCTTTAAAAACGGCCACACCGAGCCGACCTTGCTCGTGGCCGAAGCGCAGACCGCCGGGCGCGGGCGGCTGGGCCGCCAGTGGCACAGCGAGCGGGGTGACAGCCTGACGTTTTCACTCGGCATGCTGCTGTCGCCAGCAGCGTGGTCGGGTTTGTCGCTGGCAGTAGGTGTTAGCCTGGCTGAAAGTCTGGACCCCGTGTTTGCAGCCCACCGGCACATTGGCCTGAAGTGGCCAAACGATCTATGGCTGGCAGGCAGCGCTTTCGGTGAGCAAAAATTGGGCGGCGTGCTGATTGAAACAGCGTCATGGGAAGGCACGCGCTATGTAGTGGTTGGCGTCGGCATTAACATACGCACCGTGACCGTGCCCGAGGGCCGCCAGGCAGCCATGCCTGCAGGCCACCTGCAGCTTTTGGGGCCGTATGACGCGCCCGACGCGCTGCTGCGCGTGGTGCCGCCGCTGGTGCAGACCGTGCAGGCTTTTTCTGAATTTGGTTTTGAGCCCTTCCAGGCCCGTTTTGCAAAGCGGGACGTATTGGCCAATCGTGAAGTAGAGATGTCAGATGGCGCAAACGGCAAAGCCCACGGCGTAAACATTGACGGAGCACTTCTGGTGCACAGCGCCAGCGGCATGCAGGTGGTTGCAAGCTCTGAAATTTCGGTGCGCCCAAGCTTTGCCCGCGCAAACGCCAAAGGCCAAGCCTGATGCGGGTGTTGGTCGTGGTGCTGGTGCTGGCCAACGCGCTGTATTTTGCATGGAGCCACGGCCACCTTGCCAGCTACGGTTTTGCTCCGGTGGCGCAGGCCGAACCACAGCGGCTGGCTCAGCAAATAAAGCCCGAGCAAATGCGCGTGGTGGGGCTTGACGACGCAACTAAAGCACAGGCTACTACCGTGGTAACTGCGCCTGTGGCCACTGCAGTAGCGTCAGCCGCGACAGGCGCGGAATGCCTGCAGGCGGGTGTTTTCACGCAAACGCAAACCGCGGTACTTAGCGCCGCACTGACGCAGGCATTGCCCGCTGGCAGTTGGGCGCTTGAAAGCGCGGTAGTGCCGGCGCGCTGGATTGTGTACATGGGCCGCTATGCTTCACTTGACGCAGCAATCAAAAAACGGGGCGAGCTGCGCGGCTTGAATGTGCCTTCTGAGCTGGTCGCGGGTGCGCCGCTTGCACCGGGCTTGTCTCTGGGCAACTTTGACACCGAAGCCCAAGCCACCGCTGAGCTGGCACTGTTGGCCAGGCGCGGCGTAAAAACCGCTGGTATTCGGCAAGAACGCGCTGAGCTGCGCGGGCAGCGCTTGAAGTTGCCAGCCGTCAGTGCCGAGTTGCGCGGCCAGCTGGACGCACTGAAGCCGCAGCTCGCTGGCAAAGACCTGCAAGCGTGTGCATGACTACACCAGGCAAGTAGACTGGTAGGTACACAGGCAGGATGCTTCGCTATTAAATTAGTAGCCGCTTACGCCCGTATTTGTTGCTTAAAAGCCCTTTTGTCCTTAAAATTGAGACGCCATGAAAATCGAGAAAAACACCGCTGTAACGCTGCAACTTAAAGTAGTAGACGCCAAAGGCAAGGTCATTGAAGACGGCAAAGAGCCCAGCGTGTACCTGCACGGCGGCTATGGCAACACGCTTGAAAAAATTGAAGCCGCTCTGGAGGGCCAGGAAAGCGGCTACCAGCTGGCACTAACGCTTGCCCCGGCTGATGCGTTTGGCGAGCGCGACGATGCGCTGCTGCGCACCCTGCCGAAAAAGCAGTTTCCGCCGGGCGTAAAAGTTGGTGGGCAATTGGAAGGGCGTGGCGACGATGGGCGCACGTTGGTGTTCAACGTCATGAAGATCAAAGGCGAGAACGTGCTGCTTGATGGCAACCACCCGCTGGCCGGGCTGGAGCTGAAATTCAACATCAAGGTGCTGGATGTGCGCGAAGCGTCCAGCGAAGAAATTGCCCACCAGCACGTGCACGGCGCACACGGCCACCAGCACTGATCCACTAGCACTGATGGACGTTCGTTTTGGTGCCATTTTGAAGGTTTTTCAGGCATTTTAGGCCTCTAGCGCAATAAACATAGGCGCAAGTAGCTATACTTTTAATAGTAACTAGATGAAGCCCGGCTGAATGCCCCATTGAACGCCCCACGCCATGCCCCGCTTTTTCACAGCCCAACACCTAGCCCCAGGCAGCCCACTTGAGCTGGAAGCACCAGCCGCGCGCCACGTGCAGGTGCTGCGCATGCAACCGGGGCAGAGCATCACGCTGTTCAACGGGCTGGGCGACACTGAAGGCGAGTACAGCGCCGCCATACACGCCATGGGCCGCAGCAACGTGAGCGTGGTGGTGGGCAGCTTTGTAAAAACCCACAGTGAGCCGTCGCGTGCCGTACACCTTGCCATTGGCATGCCCGCCAATGACCGCATGGACTGGCTGGTTGAAAAAGCCACCGAGCTGGGCGTGACAAGCATTCAGCCCCTCATGACCGAACGCAGCGTGTTGCGCCTGAGCGCGGAACGTGCCGATAAAAAAATTGCGCACTGGCAAGGTGTGGCAGTGGCGGCAAGCGAGCAGTGCGGGCGCAGCCGCGTGCCGTTGATACGTCCGCCGATAAATTTGAGCGCGTACTTCAAGCGCTGCGTTGACACAGCACCTGCAGCACGCAGCGTGAGCTTGCTGCTTTCTTTGCAGCCTGGCACGCAAGCGCTGGCAGCATTTGCCCAGCAGCACGAAGCTTTCACGCTGCTCAGCGGGCCCGAGGGTGGCCTGAGCGCGGCTGAAGAAGCTGCTGCGCTTGCGGCGGGGTTTTTGCCGATGACGCTCGGTGTGCGCGTTTTGCGCTCTGAAACCGCCCCACTGGCAGCACTGGCCTACTTGCAACTGCTTTAATTACAAGCCTTTCGGCCTTGTGTGAAAGCCGCGTAAAGCGCATTGACGCAACGGTGCAATTCTTGCTTTTTGTGACGGGGCTTGTCCTACCCAAATGGGCCTATGCTGGGGTTAAGGTTGATTTAGCTGGCAATTCCGCCGGCCCATTGGCTCAACATTGGGTCACTTTAGTGCCTTTTTCATATTTTGTCGGGGCACGTTTATCAGGAGTTCATCATGCAAGTTTCTAAAATCTTAACCACCACCGTTGCTGCTGCTGCCATGGCTGGGGCATTGACCATGGCTTATGCCCAGTCAACCGCACCGGCAGAAAGCCCGTCTGCACCGGCCATGCAAAACCAGCCAGCTGCCCCCGCAGCAGCTGACACGACCATGCAAACGCCAAGCGCAGCACCGCAAACCGCTCCCATGCCTGCGGAAACCACGCAGTTTCAAGGTGAGCGCCCAGCACAAGCTGACCGCAACTAAAGCGACGTAAAAGCTCTATTTGATTTTGCTGTTTAGCTAGCGATTAACGCCGTGGCATCCCACACCAACCCACTTGAGCCGCGCCGGAGCGCAGCCGAGTTTGTAGCCGCCCTCAAACAGGGCGCGCTGCTGGGTGTGGGTGTCGCGGCGTTATCTATTCCTTTGTGGGCCTCTTTGGGGCCATCCACGCAGTCGCCCTGGGCACAGCGTGCACTAACGTCTACATCGACCACGACGCCCCGCATCTCGGTGGATTTTGGGTCTGAAGAAGCGTCTCTTGAGGTCCAGCACATCGCCAATTGGGCGATCAATTCGCGCGACAACCAGGCGCTGTCTTTTGTCATTCTCGACAAGCTCAACGCCAAAGTATTTGTATTCGATGCAACGGGCGCACTGCTTGGCGCAAGCCCCGTGCTTATCGGCGCTGCAAAGGGCGACGACTCTGTGCCTGACATTGGCGGGCGGCCCATGCACAGTGTTCAGGCGCATGAGCGCACCACGCCAGCCGGGCGCTTTTTAGGCGAGCCCGGCCGCAACACCAATGGCGAGGACATTGTGTGGATTGACTACGAGGCAGCGGTGTCAATGCACCGCGTTCGCGCCACTGAAAAGTCCGAACGCCGCTTGCAGCGCCTTGCCACGCCCGGCATTGACGACAACCGCATTTCGTACGGTTGCGTCAATTTACCCGTCGATTTTTTTGAGGGAGTACTGCAGCCCGCATTCGACCAACGCCACGGCGTGATTTATGTGCTGCCTGAAGTCAAACCTGCGCGCGAGGTCTTTAAGGCGGCTTACTCTGCGTAAGTAATCCAGGCCCCGTTTTCCGGGGAGCCCAAAAAGCCGTTACTGGCAACCAATAAGTAACAGTCGGCCTACCCGATTGTAAGAAAGCGTAGTTGGCGCTAGCATTTGTGTATTGATGCACCCGGCTGGTATTCGCAGCCGTGTCGCCAACCCTCCGCGCGCAAAGTGTGCGGCATCACAACGCTTTGCTACCGGTCGGCCCGCTACATGCCTTCATGCTACTTTTGCCGCGCGCTGCGGCGCGTTCTCCTCGCCTCCCGCCCGGCAATTCTGCTGATCGCATCGGTCAGCGCAGCACCTGCCATGGCGCAAAGCGTTGGCCTTCCGTGGCAAAGCGCGCCGCGCGATGTGCAGTTTGCGTTGGGTGAGGTCGTCAAGGCAAAAGACCACCGAGGCTTACCGTTCGCAATTGTCGACAAGAAGAGCGCTCAGCTTTTTGTATTTAATGGCGCGGGGCACTTGCAGGGCGCTGCCCCGGTGCTGCTGGGGTTGGCACCTGGCGATGTTGAGGCCGCTGAGCCAGTGGGATCTGACACGCAAAGCTTGAGCGCCGCACGGCGCACCACGCCCGCAGGAAGATTCATTTCTGAGCCGGGGCGCAACCTCGCGGGCGAAGCGATCGTGTGGGTGGACTATGCGGCGCGCCTGGCCATACACCGCCTGCGGCCAAGCGCGCTCAGTGAGCGGCGCCCTGAGCGGCTGGCCTCAAGCACCCCAGACGACAACCGCATTACGCTGGGCTGCGTGGTGGTAGCGCCGCTGTTTTACGACACCGTGGTTGCGCCAATCTTGGGCAAAGGCTACGGCGTGGTGTACGTCCTGCCTGAAAACGATTCGCTAGAGCGCCTGCACGCCATTGCGCATTGAACTTTGCGGTAAGGGTGAGTTCACCCCGCATCGGGCGGAGCCGATAATCCCGTGATGAATCGCAATTTGTGGCTGCTGGTAATTTGCCAGGGATTGTTTTTAACCAACAACGTCGTTTTTATTGCCATCAATGGCCTGGTTGGCCTGAGCCTGGCACCCTTTGGATGGATGGCAACGCTGCCCATCATGGGCTACGTGGTCGGCGGCGCGGCCTCTACCGTGCTGGTGGCACAAACGCAAATGCGCTATGGGCGCAAGCACTCGTTTCAGCTTGGCTTGTTGGTGGCCATGGTGTCAGCGCTGGCGTGCTTTTATGCGGCGTACAGCAAGAATTTTTGGCTGCTGGTAGGCGCAACGTTTGTGGCCGGTTACTACAGCGCCAACGCGCAGTTGTACCGTTTTACCGCCGTGGAGCTGGCAGCAGCATCATTCAAAGAAAAAGCCATTTCATATGTGATGGCGGGCGGGCTGATTGGCGCGGTGCTGGGGCCGAATTTGGCTTCACGCACGCGCGGGCTGACCGACGTGCCGTTTGCGGGCGCTTACCTTGCGCTGGCTGTGGTGGCGGTGCTGGCTATTGTGCTGCTGGGCTTGATTGACTTCCCGCCCAAGCCAGTTACGCCACCGGGCGAAAAGCCCAACACCGGCAGGCCTTTGCTCGTCATCATGCGCCAGCCGGTATTTATTGTTGCTGCGAGCGCAGGCGCATTGGGCTATGGCGTCATGAACCTCTTGATGTCTGCTACGCCGATTGCCATGCAAATTTGCGGGTTGCCGTTTTCAGACACTGCCTGGGTGCTGGAATGGCACGTGATTGGCATGTTTGCACCGGGCTTTTTTACCGGGCATTTGATCAAGCGTTTTGGCGTGCTGCCCATCATGGCGATTGGGTTGAGCCTGAACGTGCTGTGCGTGGTGATTGCGCTGTCGGGCATCGCGTTTGAGCAATTTTTAGCCGCGCTTTTTTTGCTGGGTTTGGGCTGGAATTTTCTGTTCACCGGGTCTACTACCTTAGCGTTACAAGCCTTTAAGCCCGAAGAAAAAGACAAAGCCCAAGGCGCGCTGAATTTTTGCGTGTTTTCAGTGCTGGCGATGTCGTCGCTTGCCTCAGGCGTGCTGGTGACTACGCAGGGCTGGGCGCTGCTCAACTTGGGGTCCCTGGTGCCGCTGGGTATCACTGCCATCATGCTGGCTTGGCTGGCAAAGCAGCAGTCCACGCCACAGCACATTTGACACCTGTTTAGAGTACAGTTCGCTCGCGTGTTCACTACTTTAGGAGTACTTCATGGGTTTACTTGATTCTGTTTTGGGCTCAGTTATGGGTGGCAACCAACAGCAGGCAGGTGCTGCAGCAGGCGCTGGGGGCTTGGGCGGCTTGATTGCCATGGTGGCCAGCAACCCGCAAATGCTGCAGGTCATCACCGGCATGCTCAGCAACGACGGCGGCCAAGGCGGCTTGGGCGGCTTGATGGCCAAGTTTCAGCAAGCAGGCTTGGGCGATGCGGCCAGCTCATGGGTTGGCAGCGGCGACAACCAGGCGGTCACGGGCGAGCAAATGTCTGGCGCGCTGGGTGAAAGTACCATGGCAGATCTGGCTGCCAAAATGGGCATGAGCCAGGGCGACGCGGCGGGATCGCTCGCGGACATGCTGCCGGGGCTGATCGACAAGCTCACCCCCAATGGCTCCGCGCCCGCAGGTGGCTTGGGAAATTCGGGCGACTTGTTTGGCATGCTTGGCGGGCTTTTGCAACGGCGTTGATCCGCAAGCAAAGCTTAAGGCTTGGTTTGGCCGCGTGCGGCTCGACATGGCGAATGGAGGCGACGTCGAGTCGCCATACAAGACCACTGGACGACTCAAATTTGCTACTTTATTTATAGCTGCTAGCGCCTATAAACATTGGGCTACGTGGCTTATTTATACAAATATCAGGCTTTGACAGCCCAGTAGGGCTAGGAGCCTGGGCGGCAGACGGCGTCGAAGCGAAAATTGGCCCCAGCGAGACTAGTTTTTGACCATTTCGCAGACAAATATCTGGACATTTGACAAGAAATCGGCGAAAAATAGACCGATACGGCTAATTTGCAGCCGATGCTCCTTCTGCTGCCCAGGCTCCTAAGCTTTGCGCGCATTCAGCCATGGCAATGTTGCCGCTGGCGCCCGGCTTGTTTTCAACAAACACGCTTTGGCCGAGCGTTTTGCTGAGTTCACTGGCGGCAGACCGCGCCACGATTTCGGAACTGCCGCCTCGGGCAAAAGGTACCAAAAGGCGAATCGGCTTGGTTGGCCAGGCGGCTTGTGCAAGCGCGGGTAAGGCGCTGGTCGCGGCTAATGCGCCGCTTATCTGCATTGCGGTACGGCGGCTGGGATTTGGAGTGTTGAACAAGGGGTACGCCTTTGTGAAATGAATTGTCAAGCTACTTTAGAGCAGGACGCGTGTGTTTTGAGTAAGCGGTTTCAACCATCGCCGCTAAAAACGATTAAAATGTACAAAACAACCAATTTTGTACAAAATGCAAACCCCTCCAGCGCATTCCCCCATCAGCGTCCCCTTAAGTGAGTTCCGCGCCAACGCGTCGGCCATGATTGATCTGGTCGAAAAAGGTGAAACCGTGCGCATTTTGCGGCATGGCAAACCAGTGGCTGAGCTGGTGCCGATGCAGCCTGAAGCTGCGCAAAAAGTGCCACGCTGGAAGGTACCTATTGAGCCGCTGAATTACCTTAAACCACCGAGCAAGTCGGGTGCCCAAATGATCATTGAAGAGCGCGAAGGTGGCTGGTGATGAATATATTGTTTGATGCATCAGCCATGTTCAAGCGCTACAGCGGTGAGGCTGGTGTTGCCCGAGTGCTGCAATTGCAGGCTTCGGCCGCCGCTGTGACTGCGGCTGTGCATTGCAAGACAGAAGTCGCCTCAGCCCTGAGTCGCCAATGGCGCGAAGGCGCTTTCAGCGATGACGAATACGAACGGGTACTCGCAGACATTCACGCTGACTTTGACGAGCTGGCAGTGATGCCGCTAACCAGCCAAGCTGAACGCTATGCGATCGCCGCCATGCGGCTGGCCAGCCTGCGCGGTATGGACGCGCTACATATCGGCACCGCGCAAGCCGCGCGGGTTGACCTGTTTGTGACGGCCGACAAACGCCAGGCGGCGGCGGCGCAAACCGTCGGTCTGAAAACTGAACTCATAGAGGCTTGAATGTTTTACCCAACTGAATTTGACGTGATCGTGGTCGGCGGCGGCCATGCCGGTACCGAGGCGGCCCTTAGCAGCGCACGCATGGGCTGCAAGACGCTGCTCTTAACGCACAACATTGAAACGCTCGGCCAGATGAGCTGCAACCCGTCGATTGGCGGGATCGGCAAAGGCCACCTCGTCAAAGAAGTGGATGCGATGGGCGGCGCAATGGCGCTGGCCACCGACGAGGGCGGCATTCAGTTTCGCATCCTGAACAGCTCCAAAGGCCCCGCAGTGCGCGCCACCCGTGCGCAGGCCGACCGCATCTTGTACAAGGCAGCCATCCGCCGAATGCTGGAGAACCAGCCGAACTTGTGGCTGTTCCAACAAGCGGTCGATGACCTGATGGTCGAGGGTGACCGGGTGGTGGGCGCGGTGACGCAGGTCGGTATCAAGTTTCGCAGCCGCACGGTGGTGCTGACGGCGGGGACTTTCCTTGACGGCAAGATTCATGTGGGCCTGCAAAACTATTCAGCGGGTAGGGCGGGCGACCCGCCTGCGGTGTCTTTGTCAGCCCGTTTGAAAGAACTCAAGCTGCCGCAAGGCCGCCTGAAAACCGGCACACCGCCGCGCATTGATGGCCGCACGATTGACTTCAGCAAGTGCATTGCGCAGCCGGGGGATGGGATGCCGGGTGGTACGGCTGGTGATGTGCCAGTGTTCAGTTTTATGGGCGGCAACATCCAGCACCCGCACCAAGTGCCGTGCTACATCACCCACACCAACGCGCGCACGCACGACATCATTCGCAGCGGCTTTGACCGCAGCCCGATGTTTACCGGCAAGATTGACGGCGTGGGCCCACGCTACTGCCCGAGTGTGGAAGACAAGATCAACCGCTTTGCCGACAAGGAAAGCCACCAGATTTTCCTGGAGCCGGAAGGCTTGACCACGCACGAGATTTACCCGAATGGCATCTCGACCAGCCTGCCGTTTGA
>JANPDQ010000104.1:0-4499 GCA_031431575.1 Polaromonas sp. | reverse complement strand
GGGCTCGCCATGGCAGCAGCCTGGACTGGCCGAACCTTGCCGCGCTGGCTGGCAGCATTCGGAATGGTCAGCGCACTGCTTTTGTTTGCGCTGTTTTTGCCAACGATTGGCATCGCAGTTCAAGTGCCGATTGCTGTCGCGGCAACTGTCTTGGCGGTATGGATGGTGGTGGCTGGCATCGTGGTGTGCTTCAAGCCAAAGTAAAAAAGCTTCAATTTTTAACCTCACAGAAAGTTCAGCATGAACCGCAGAAATTTTATTCGTGTCGTGGGTCAAGGCAGCATTGCTGCAGCAACGGTCAGCGTGAGCGCCTGCGCCACATCGAGTGGCTTTCCGTCTGCAGCCGTTGAAGTGTGGCAAGGGCCTCTGGCTGAAACCGAACCGCGCCGCCGGGCTCTGGCCTACGCAATCACCGCGCCAAATCCGCATAATTTGCAGCCGTGGCTGGTGGACTTGAGCGAGCCCAATGTCATTACCGTTTTGACTGACCCCGAGCGTGTGTTGCCTGAAACAGATCCGTTTGGCAGGCAAATCCTGATCGGCCACGGCGCGTTTTTGGAATTGATGGTCATCGCACTTGCCGAACAAGGATTTGCATCGCGGGTCACGCTGTGGCCACAGGGAGAGTTAGCGGCGCAAATTGCCAGCTGGAGCAACAGCGCTGGCTTGAAAAGACCAATTGCCCGGATCACGCTATCGCCTGGCGGCGTTAAAGATCCGCTTTTCGCATACATCCTGAAGCGCCGCACCCCAAAAAGCGATTACGACCCAACTCGCAGCGTCAGCACGGCCAGCGTAGAAGCGCTGCTGGCGAGTGTAAAAAACGCGGGCGGCAACAACAGCGTTGCAGCTGCAGGTACAGCTGATGCAGGCAAACTGCCTGCGCTGCGATTGCTGGCTGAGCAGTCAGCCATCGTCGAAATCAGTACGCCGCGCACCATGCTCGAAAGCATCAAGCTACTGCGCGTAGGGCCTGAAGAAATTTTGGCTAACCGCGACGGTATACCAATTACCAGTCCTTTCGTGCGCGCCCTTACAGCCGCTGGAATGTTCGACCGCAGCACAGCGCCCGCGCCTGGCAGCACTGGTTACAAAAATGCGCAAGCCCGCTTTGAAGGCCATAGCCGCACTTCAATGGGATTCGTGTGGCTAAGTACACCGGGCAACAGTCGCAGCCAGCAAATTGCTACTGGCCGCGCCTATGTGCGTTTACAACTCACGGCCACTGAAATGGGTTTGGGCGTGCATCCGCTGAGCCAGCCTTTGCAAGAGTTTGCCGAGATGAAGCCGTTCGTTGAGCAAGCGCACCAGCTGCTGATTGGCAAGAGTGCCCCACGCGCGCCACTGGATGAAACGGTGCAAATGTTTTGCCGTCTGGGCTACACATCCCAGCAGGTACAGGCTGCTCCGCGTCGGCCGATTAGCAAATTTATGGTAGCCACTTGAGCCTTCGGCTGCAACCTATTTCAGGACTAATTAACAGTCTAATACGGCTGCAATGCAACAAATAACGGCGTAAACAGCTATTTATTTTATAGCGGTTTATTTGGAAAAACCTTCTTGATCGAGGTATGAGTTCGATGACATCAGTTTCACGTTTTGAACCCCGTAAAGTTTTAGCATTTCCGCAAGGCGTGCCTTTTTTGCGCAACCAGATGCGAACAGGCTCACCGGCGCTGTACGCCGTGGGCATGGCCATGCTGCTCATGGCAGCCGCCACGCTGCTGCTGGCATTGCTTGACGCGCGTTTGTTTCAAGGCGTCAGCACATGGGCCAAGCCGCTGAAGTTTCAGCTGTCAACTGGCGTGTATTTGCTGACACTGGCTTTGTTCATGGCTTGGGTGCCCGAAGACAAAAAACACACCCGGCTGGCGCAGTATGTGGTGTGGTCGGCCGTTGGCGCGGGTATTTTTGAAGTGGCTTACATCACTTGGCAGGGCGCGTTCGGGTTGGCGTCGCATTACAACCAGACGTCAGCTTTTTACGCGGGCATGTACACGCTGATGGGCGTGGGCGCGGTGATATTGACCACAGCTTCACTGGCGCTGGCGGTCTTGATTGCGCGCAGCCCAGACTACGCACTGCCGCGCGCGCTTAAGCATGCGGTGGTGCTTGGCCTGGTACTAACGTTTGTGTTGGGCACCGGTTTTGGCTCGTACCTGGGCGCGCAGCGCGCTGGTCACTGGGTGGGCGGCGCGCTGACCGATGCGGGCGGCTTGCCGCTTTTTAATTGGTCACGCACGGGTGGCGACTTGCGCGTGGCGCATTTCTTTGGCATTCACGCCATGCACTTTATTCCTGCTGTTGCAGCGCTGGCCATCGTCGCGCGCGTGCCAGGGGCAAAACACATTGCCAGCGTCTGGATTTTGGCGGCTGCGTTTTCGGCGTTAACGGTTTGGACGTTTGCAAAAGCCGCGCAGGGAAAGCCCTTTTTGTCAGGCTGGCTTTAAAAATTTGCTGTTCAACATTCGGGAAAATGCAGCGCCTGGCTTTAATGCAATGGCTACAAGTCCTCGTCCAAAATCAAACACCATCAACAACCTTAGCTGCTCTATCTCTCAAATGCAAACCCATCTTTTCAAAACCCTCGCTCTTGTCTTTTTGAGCCTGATCAGCGCTTGTTCGACCACCAATCCAAACTACGACCCGAGCAAACCGCACCACACAACCACCGGCTTCAAAAATATCTACAGTGCAGGCACGGGTGGTTTTGGCAACTTTTTGACATGGCAATGGGAAAGACTGGGCAAAACCATCCCACAGCCGACAGCGGATTTATCGCCCGTCGCGGCAGATCTGGAAGCCATTAACGCGCCAAAAGTAGCCCAGGTTACGTGGATCGGGCACGCGTCAGCCCTCGTCCAAATGGGCGGCTTCAACATCTTGACGGACCCGCATTTCAGTGAGCGGGCCGGGCCGGTGCAGTTTGCCGGGCCCAAGCGTTTTCAGGCGCCGGGTTTGATGCTTGCACAGCTGCCGCGCATCGACGCCGTCGTTATCTCGCACAACCATTACGACCACCTGGATTTAACCAGCGTCCGCGCGCTGGCAGCGCTGGAAAATGCGCCGATTTTTTATGTACCGCTTGGCATTGACGACTGGTTCAAGACCAACGTTCCTGCTGCAAAGGTGTTCAAAACCGACTGGCAGGAAAAGCATGTTTTAAAAAAATCGGGGGGCGATTCAGGCGGAGATTTGGTGATGCAGTTTTTACCGGTTCAGCATTGGTCCAGCCGCACGCCGTTTGACCGGCTGGCCACCTTGTGGGGCAGCTGGGCTTTGCTGGCGGGCAACAAGGCGGTCTGGTTTTCAGGCGACTTGGGTTACAGCGAAGACACCGCCAACATCGCCAAACAGTATCCGCAAGGTTTTGACTTGTCTTTGATTGCGGTCGGTGCCTATGAGCCGCGCTGGTTCATGAAAGGTCAGCACATTAACCCGGAAGAGGCGGTGACGGTTCACCGAGAAATCGGCTCCCGAAAGAGCGTGGGCATCCACTGGGGCACGTTCAGCCTGACAGACGAGCCGCTGGACCAGCCGATTGCTGATTTGGCTGCTGCTAAAAAATCTCAAGCACTCAGCGACAAGGCGTTTATTTTGCTCAGGCATGGCCAAACTGTTGGGTTTTAGCAGCTGCTTGCCACGGCGCGGTTTTTTTCAAGCAAGGTCAGCAGCTTGCCAATCGCATGATGGACTGTGGCTTGCCTCACACCGGCACGATCACCGTTAAAGCGCATCATTTCGCTGTGAAGGCTGCCGTTCACGGACCAGGCAAACCACACCGTGCCCACTGGCTTATCGAGGCTGCCGCCCGTTGGCCCGGCCACGCCGGTAACAGCGACTGACACCTGCGCCTGTGAATGACGAATCGCGCCGAAAGCCATCGCCCGTGCTACTGGCTGGCTAACCGCGCCATGCTGCGCAATTAAAGCCGCATCAACGCCCAGCATGGCGGTTTTGGCGGCATTGGAGTACGTCACAAATCCGCGCTCAAACCACGCACTCGACCCTGCCAAGTCGGTACACGCCGCTGCAATCATGCCGCCGGTACAACTCTCTGCGGTAGCCATGAAAAAGCCGTTTTTTAGCATTAAATCGGCCAGTAGCTCAATAGAAACGGGCGCCAGCAGCTCATTATTTAATAGCGCAGTCTCAGTTGTTACGTTGGTCACCAAAACCTCCACAGCGCAATCACCAGCAGCGTACAAAACGCCGCCACAAAGTCGTCGAACAAAATCCCGAAGCCGCCGCGCGCGCCCGCACCTTTGAAGCGCCGGTCAGCCCAGCCGATCGGGCCAGGCTTGACCGCATCAAAAAATCGGAACAGCACAAACGCCACAAATTGCCCCAAACGCCCAGTGGGCATGACCAGCCATAAAACCAACCAAAACGCCACCACTTCGTCCCACACAATGCTGCCAGGGTCTTGCACGGCCATGTTTTTTGCGGTGACGGTGCAAGCCCACCAGCCGACGAGTGTTGCGCCCAGAATCAGCCAG
>JANPDQ010000103.1:0-1602 GCA_031431575.1 Polaromonas sp. | reverse complement strand
GTGCGTGAGGTGGCCGCCTTCGGCCAGGCTCATGCCCATAATGGTGTCGCCGGGCTTTAAAAACGCCAAAAACACAGCCTGGTTGGCCGATGCGCCGCAATGCGGCTGCACGTTGGCAGCGTCTGCCCCGTACAACTTTTTGACGCGGTCAATAGCCAATTGCTCGGCAACGTCAACAAATTCACAGCCGCCGTAGTAGCGTTTGCCGGGGTAGCCCTCGGCGTATTTGTTGGTGAGCTGGCTGCCTTGCGCTGCCATAACGGCAGGCGAGGCGTAGTTTTCACTGGCAATCAACTCAATGTGATGCTCTTGGCGGGCGTTTTCGCTGGTGATGGCGGCGAACAGCTCGGGGTCGGCTTGTTCGATAAGAATGTTGCGGTTGTACATGGTGGCAGTCCTGAAAAGACACTAAAGCGACATATCTCCTGCAGTCAGAATAGCTGATGCAAGGGCTGCCCAGGCGAACGGCTGAACGGTTTTGGCTGCACATGGATCGATGTGCATCTGTAAAACCGGCACGCTCCCCAGTGGTGTCCCACGTTAGCGGGGCTGGCCGCTGAGGCCGCCCTGCCTATCGCCAGTTGCGTACTTCTAAAGTGTAGCGCAGGCGCGAAATCAACACGGCTTGGTCAAGAAGCCAAAGCCGCTACTTTTTCAGCGATTTGCTCTGCCTCTTTGTCTTGGGCTTTTTCGCGCAACTCGACCCGAATGGGCGCCGAAGTGGGGCTAGGGGCCAGTTTGACGGGCATGCTGCGCGCTTGCTGCAGCACCGGCTTGCCGCCGACCACGCTCAGCAAGCGGGCATGCTCTGCCAGTACTTTGTCGGCGTAGCCGCCATCAGAGTCAAGGTTGGCGGCACCCACGTAGTACTTCAAACCGCCAGCAACCGAGCCTGCCCTGGCGATGCATTCTTGCAGCACCTTCACGCCTACGCGCAAGTTGGTCACCGGGTCAAAAGCTGCAAATTTGCCGCCAAAGTCTTCGTACTTGTCGGTGTGGATTTTGGTCATGACCTGCATCAGCCCCTGCGCGCCCACGGGGCTTTGCGCAAACGGGTTGAAGCCCGATTCAATCGCCATCACAGCCAAAATCAGTGTCGGGTCCAGTTTGGCTGTGGCACCAATTTCAAAAGCGCTGGCAACCAGCGCGCTCAGCGGCTCAGGTGCGACGTTGTACTTGCGTGACAGCCAAAACGCCAGCGCTGCTTGCTGCTTGGGCAAATCTTTTGGCTCGGCTGCGGTGGCGCGGTCTATGGCTTCCAGTTCAACGAACTCTGGTGGGCCGTTGGCAGCAAGCTGGCGCTCTTGCAGCCAGCTGATCATTTTGTATTCGGCTTTTTTCTGCAAGTCGGGCCGGGCGGTCATGGTGATGGCGATGCACACCAGCGCCAGGCCCAGCAAGGCAAAGCCATTGTGGGTGATGTCAAAAAAGCCTTGCGCAATGTCTTTTGCTGCGGTTGAAGCGCTGCTGCGCATGGCGCTAACTGCTCTTGCAGCGCTGAACTTGAATGGCGTTGCTGGCATTTCAGCGGTTGCCGCGCTTGCCGCGCTTGTCTCGGTTGAGGTTGTCATAGCATTCCTTATCTTTACGCTTGCTAGGCTT
>JANPDQ010000102.1:0-3553 GCA_031431575.1 Polaromonas sp. | reverse complement strand
TTGATTCGGCTGGCTGTTGGTTTGGACCATATTGAAGACATCAAGGCCGATTTACGGCGCGGCCTGGACAGCTTGAAATGACACCAACAACTCCAACACGCACCCGATTTGCGCCGTCGCCGACCGGTTTTATTCACCTTGGCAATATTCGATCAGCGCTGTACCCGTGGGCTTTTGCACGCTCTACCGGCGGCGTTTTTGTGCTGCGTATTGAAGACACCGACGTTGAGCGTTCCAGCCAGGAGGCAGTGGACGTGATCATTGAAGGTATGCGCTGGCTGGGGCTTGACCATGACGAAGGCCCGTTTTTTCAAATGCAGCGCATGGCGCGCTACAAAGAGGTGTTGGCTGACTTGCAGGCTGGCGGCCACGTCTACCCTTGCTATATGAGCATCGCCGAGCTGGACGCGCTGCGTGAAGCGCAAACTGCAGCCAAACAAAAGCCGCGCTACGACGGCACCTGGCGGCCCGAGCCCGGCAAAACTTTGCCCGCCGTACCAGGGGGCGTGCAGCCAGTGCTGCGTTTTAAAAATCCGCAAGGCGGCTCGGTGGTGTGGGAAGACAAAGTCAAAGGGCGCATTGAGATCAGCAACGATGAGCTTGACGATTTGGTGATTGCGCGGCCCGACGGCACGCCAACGTACAACTTTTGCGTGGTGGTAGACGATGTCGACATGGCGATCACGCATGTGATTCGCGGTGACGACCACGTCAACAACACGCCGCGCCAGATCAATATTTTTCAAGCACTTGGAAAAGAAGTGCCGGTGTATGCGCATCTGCCCACAGTCATGACCGAGTCGATTGACGAGCACGGCGAAAAGCACGTAGCAAAGATGAGCAAGCGCAACGGCGCAAAGCCCGTCACGCAGTTTGCAGTTGAAGGTTTTCTGCCTGATGCCGTGGTGAATTACCTCGCCCGTTTGGGATGGAGCCACGGCGACGATGAAATTTTCAGCCGCGAGCAATTTGTCGGTTGGTTCAATCTGGACCACCTCGGCAAAAGCGCTGCGCAGTTTGATGAAGCCAAGCTTCGCTGGGTTAACGCGCAGCATTTAAAAGCTTTGGCGAATGAATTGCTTGCGAGTTTGGTGCAGCCCTTTTTACGTGCAGATGTTCTCAGCGCGTTTGATGGCGAGCGACTTGCCCGTGGCTGCGGTGTGTTCAAAGATCGCTGCAGCACGCTGGTCGAGCTGGCCGCTTGGCTTACGGTACTGGTGAGCCCAAGCCAGGCCAGCGCTGAAGACCTAGCCACCTACGTTACAGAGACAGTAAAACCGGCGCTGGCCAAGCTCGCTGAAGCGCTGACAATTTGCGAGTGGAACAAATCCGCAATTTCGGCTGCCATCAAACAAATGTTGTTGGACACCGGCCTGAAGATGCCGCAGCTCGCCATGCCGCTGCGCGTGCTGGTTTTGGGTACGCCGCAAACCCCGTCGGTTGATGCCGTTCTTGAATTGATGTCACGTGGGGACGTGATTTCTCGGCTGCGGGTGTAGCCAAGTCTTGATAGAAGTGCTTTTTTCGGGCTATAATTCAAGGCTCGACAGAAATTGCAGAAATGCAGCTTCTTTTCAGGGGGTATAGCTCAGCTGGGAGAGCGCTTGCATGGCATGCAAGAGGTCATCGGTTCGATCCCGTTTACCTCCACCAAATTTTCTAATTGGTTTCTAATTGGTTTTTTGGCTGGTTCGTTGAGAAGAATTTTGAATCGGTTTGTGATTCGGTTTTTTCAGAGGTTTTGTCATGCGGATGTGTAAAAAAATCTGCGTGGCAAGTTAAGTGTGAATTTTAAGGCTTTGACCCCATCGTCTAGAGGCCTAGGACATCACCCTTTCACGGTGAGTACCGGGGTTCGAATCCCCGTGGGGTCGCCAGGTTTTTACTGAAAAGTAAAGCGGCACAAGCAGGCAGCAGTCTTCAGTAATGAAGGCACTTGGCTCGAAAGAGCAGAGGTTGCCACTACCAGGAGTGGTAGTTCAGTTGGTTAGAATACCGGCCTGTCACGCCGGGGGTCGCGGGTTCGAGTCCCGTCCGCTCCGCCAAGTTTTCCCAGTGAAAACTGCGATTTAAGCCCGCCTTAGTGCGGGCTTATTCGTTCTTAAACGTCGTTATTCGCGCCCGCACTGTCCCCAAATTGTCCCCGACTTTCTGGACCGATTGTCAGCCATGGTCAGCGATGATGAATGTGGTAGTTCGATAGGGATTGACCTCCTACGTTTGAGTCGTGTAACATCACCCAACTTTTGATCGAATAAGATTCCATCCCCCGAGCTGTACGGACGCGGTTCCGACAGCTTCAATACAAAGGGGCGATCGTGTTGGTTCTCGCCGGTGATACCAATTGCCGGGTTTTCTGGTGGCTTTGATCCACCAGGGACGGCGTCGGGGGCCAAGCGAGAGAAGTGGAATATGCAGGGCTTCACTGCTTTTTACTTGTTAATAACGATCTTTAGCCAAGTGTGATCTTGCGAGTTTGGGCAAGGGATGATCACTTGGATGGCAGCGCTTCCGTCGAGTTGAGCTGCACGAGCAATAAAGCCGTTTTGACGCCTTGGTGATTTCTGCTGCGCATGTTTTTACGCAGCGGAGCTTTTCATCGAGGATAACAAATGGAAACCCAAACTTGGGGCGTGCAGGAGCTGTCTACGTTCCTTGGTCTTTCACCGCGGACTGTCACGGACCGCGTTTCTTCGGCACCATCCAGACTGCCTCCCACAATTCGCCGGACCAGCCGACGCGACCCTCCACGTTGGATGCCGAGTGTCGTCAGCAATTGGGCGCAAGAACCATGCAATCCACCACCTCAAGCCGCGCCAAGCGGCACGAGTCGGGGAAGGCCGCGGAAAGAGGTGAAAAAATGACCGTCATAAGGGTCGACCACGGCGCGGGCGGCTGGCAGGCGATCCCGAAGGCAATGCTCGAAGACGAACGAATCAGCCTCGCGGCGCGAGGGCTGATGGGCTGGTTTTTGGCGAAGAACGAGACGTGGAGAGTCCGGCCCGACTTCTGCCAGGCACTTTTCAAACTCACAAGCGAAAAATGGGGCAAGCTGACGGGCGAGCTCATCAGGGCGGGCTACTACCACCGGGTCACGACGCGGGACGAAAAAGGAAGACTCAGGACCAGCGTCACCATCACCCCAGTTTCGACGATTCCACCGGGTGCGGGTTTACCGGCACCCGGTCAACGGGCTACCCAGTCGACCACCCAACCGGTGAACCGTGTACCCGGCCGTCCAGGAGGCTTATTAGAGACTAAAGAAGATAAGACTTTAGAAGGAAAGACTTCATTAAAAAACCCGGCGCCGAAGGCGCCGCATACCCGGACTCCGCCGTCGGCGGGTTTTAATGAAATCGAAATTTCTTCTGCGGTAGTAGAAAAAGGTCTGTTGACCGAACCCGAGACAAATCGGATTCGGGGGCTAGCGAAGCGGGAAAAAAATGGCCAGCAGCTGGTCGATGAACTCGTCGAACAACTGCACTTGCGCGGCCGGCATCCAAACGGTCAGATCGTGGACCCAATCGGATACTTCATTCGGTTGAAAACGTCG
>JANPDQ010000101.1:0-4917 GCA_031431575.1 Polaromonas sp. | reverse complement strand
CGCTGGAATTTCGCGTTGGTGGCCAGCGTCGCCATTGCAGGCATCAGCGCACTACTGGCGCTGCAGTTTGACCGCAGTGACAGCGAGGACAAAGCCGTGGTGCTGGGCATGCCGTCAGTGACTGCACCGCCGGTTGCAGTGCAAACCCCAGCCAGCCCGCCGCCTGCAGTTGCAACAACCAAATCAGCTGCCACAGATGCAGCTAATACGACAGCGAGCAGCACAACTCAGCCAGAAAATGGCGCAACAGCTGAAGCAGCCCCGAAGTCACGGCCTTTAGCAGCCGCCAAGCCGCAAGCAAAGGAACAAGCGGCCAGAGAAAAATCTGCGCCAGCTACAAAAGAGTCATCCGCTGAAGCACTGAGCACTACCGCACCTGCTGCACCTGCTGCACCTGCTGTCCCCCTCATGAAATCCAAATCCAAATCCAAATCCGATTCCGAATCCGAAACGCAGCCTGGCGCAGCGTCCGCTGACCAGCAGATGCAAGCTGCACCAACAGCGACGCAAAGCAGATCAGCCCCACCGGCAGCAGCGCCCGCTGTTGCCCCCGCGCCTGCTGCACGCGCGTTGTTTGGCGACGCGGTGCGCAGTGCCGCCCGCTCAGGCCAAATGGCCCAGCTGGAATTGGCGCTGCAACAAGCCACAGCTGCGCAAATCAATGCAGCCGACGACAATGGCCGAACACCATTGATGCTGGCAACACTGGGCGGACACACTAGCGCAGTTCAACGTCTGCTCACGGCTGGGGCCGAGCCTGACCTTAAAGACGCCCAAGGAAACACTGCTGCACAAATGGCGGACAAGCTGGGCTACACCCGTATCCGTAATTTATTGGTAAAACAGCCTTTAGCCCAATGAATACGGGCGCAGGCAGCTATTATTTTTAAAGCATTGCAATGAAAGACCACCATGTCCACCCTCTTCGTAGAATTCGCAAAATTTGCTCAGGGCGTCTGCCTTCTTAGCCTGGCCGCCACCATGTCAAACGCCCAAGCCATTGAAGAGCCCGCCTACACCGTGGTGCAAAAAACCGAGGTGTTTGAGGTGCGCAAGTACGAGCCATATCTGGTAGCTGAAGTACTGGTGCCCGGCCCGGCCAGTGAGGCTGGCGGCCAAGGGTTCAGCTTGCTCGGTGGCTATATCTTTGGCAAAAACAAGGGCGAGCGCAAGTTGGAGATGACCGCGCCCGTCACGCAAACCCCAGTGGAGCCGCCCGCCCCGGTCAAGCTCGATATGACGGCGCCCGTGACCCAGGCCGCTGCGCCCGGCGGCTCTGGCCAGTTCGTGGTGCAGTTCGTGATGCCCAAGGGCTACACGCTGGCCACGCTGCCAGAGCCGCTGGACGCGCGCGTCAAACTGCGTGAAGTGCCCGGTAAAAGCGTGGCCGTGATTCGCTTTTCAGGCAGCTGGTCGCAAAGCCTGTACAACGAGCAGCTTGAATTGCTGAAAACCGCGCTAGCCAAGGCCAATATTGCAACGGTTGGCGAGCCAGTATCGTCCCGCTACAACAGCCCGTTTTCATTGCCGTTTTTGCGGCGCAATGAGATTTGGCTGAATTTGCAATAGTTTTAGATTGTTGCGGCTTCTGCCGCCGAATTAAAACGTTCAAGCGTGCAAAGCCTGTGCCACTACATCGGCCAACCAGGCGTTCAAGCTTTTACCCTGTGCCGCTGCTGAAACCGCTGCACGCTCGTGCAACATAACGGGCAGGCGAACCATCAGCTTGCCAGAATAACTTTTATGCGGCTCCAAACCATCTTCACGGCACATGTCCAGGAATACTTTTAATGACGTTTTGCCCTCACGCTTGAGCGACTTGACATCAACCGCATAAAAATCTGCCCCACCGTTCAAGTCAACAAATTCACCGCGAAACTGATTGGTGTCAGGATCGAACGCAATCAGCGCCTTATAGCCTTCAATTTCCATCACGTTTTTCATGGAGTTACTCCGTTTGAAGCTGTAAGTAGCTCTAGCAAGAATTTAAGTTCTGGTGAATTGACGCGTGCTTTTTCTAACAACTCTTTAGAAAAGTGTGTGGCATACAAGCTTGTCGCATGAGCAGGCTTACCAAATCGTTTTTCAAAAGCCTTTTTGTAAAAGTTGGTCGATTGCGCTTGTTGCACGTCACCGAGTAAGGAAAGCAAGATGGCTTCAAGACACGGGGTGCACGGAACAACTAAAACTTTTTCTTTTCTTGCAAGGGTGCGCGTCTTGTCATCCCAGCCGGTGTCCGTGTCAAGCAGGGCGGCCTTTACGTCAAAAGCAGCGTTTCTGGACTGACGAATGGCAACTTCTACAGCATGCAAAGCACCCATGCCATGCGCGTTTTTGACCTTCAAGGCGATACCGCAACCACGGAAAACGTACAGTGCCTTCAAATGCTCAATAAAGGCGACTTCTGCATCACCCTCGCCCACCAACAAAATCGTCCGGAGTACCGCTCGTCGATGGTTATTTGCCTTCATAGTTGCGGCACTGCACCATATGCGCCTGCCATGTACTTGGCGTAAAAGTTATCGTCGTGGCGAACCCCTTCCACGCTGTCAAGCCGCCAGGCGCTGCTTTCATTGTTGGCATCTTTTTCAACCAGCATGACCTGCGATTTATGCAGAATATTCAGCACCTCAAGTGCGTGGCAGGTAAACAGCAACTGCGCCCCGTGCGGGTTAGTGGCCGGGTTGGCAAACAGGTCAAGAATTGGCTCCAGCATGTGCGGGTGCAGGTCGTCTTCAAATTCGTCGATAACGGCCAGGCCGCCGGAAGCCAATACTGGTAACAGACGGCTTAGCAGAATGAAAGCGCCTTGTGTGCCGCTGGATTCCTGGTTGAATAGCAGCTCAAAGGACTTGCTGTCCGATGTGCGATGAATGCCAACTGGGAACCATATCTTTTTCGCTTGAATGCTGGAATTTACACTTTCAAAAGGGCGAATTTGTATATCGCTAAGTCCTAAATCCCAAGAGCCCAACAAGCGTATTAGCGACTTGCGCTGCGCTTCGTCCACGGCGAAGTGGGCTGCAGATCGGATCAACTGCTCCCGATCATTTGTAATACGGCCACCCTCGTTAATATTGGTAACGACAAGGTGGTCTACGATGCGCTGGGCCACGGGAACGCCATACTGCGCTGCGGTCGCAATCAACGACGCGTTTTGACGGGCCTTGCGTGCTTCAGTGGGCGCAAAGCCAAAATCTTGCTGCTTGACGTCATAGCTTTGCGTTTTTTCGTTCCATTCACGGATGAAAACATAGCGCATGCGTTCGTGTTTGGCGTAAAGCGCTTCATGAAGTACGCGCTCCGCCGTGCAACGCAAGGTGTAACGCCATATGCGCTCTTCAAAATCTACCTCCACCTCAAATTCGCTAGGCTCATCTCTTGCCGCTGCATGAGCTGCCAGTGGTAGTGGCTCAGTCGGATCCTTTGAAAAGGATTGCGTGACAAACCAATTCAAAAACAAAATCGGCTTCAGCAAAGCTGTCTTGCCGCTGGCGTTTGCGCCAATCACAGCCATCACCGAGCTAACCCGCTCACCAGAAGTTGCCGCACCAGACCAAACCGCAGGCGGCACACGGCCATCTAATAACCACGAAACCTCCGTCCGCTCGCGAAACGACTGGAAGTTGGAAAAAGCGTATTTGTGCAACATGACGGTATTAAATCAGGTTTCGCACAAATTTTTGTTGTTAAATTTCCTTATTCGATAAATCATAGGCCTTTTTAAGATCGAAGCAACTTATTCAGCGCGGTGCCATGCGCACGCTGACTCCACACGCAAAGCAATAAATTGCTATAAATTAAGGAGCGGCTTACACCTATATTTGTTGGGCTACTGCACCTTTTAATGCTAAAAATGACCGTTTTTAACCACTTTTGGGCGTTTAAAACGGCCCGCTCCAAATTCAGCCCCAGCCATTCCCATGCGGATTTCGGCAAAAGATTTGTAGGGCCGTGCGACTAACTTTCCCAAAACACTTCAATCAGTTCGCCGCGCTGATCTAACAACCACCATTCGACGACGGTGGGCTGTGCAGCGAAATTAAACAGCTCTTTGCGCCCCGCCGCCCGCGGGCAGCGCCACAGCGACGCGCCTTCTCGCCACTGGGCGCTGGCAGCTGCGCGCACCGCTTCGGGGACTTGCGGGTCGTTTAGCTGAACTTGCTGGTCTTCGCTTTTGTCGATGGGTTTGGATGGGTTCAAGGCACTGCCCGTTTGGGGAGAAATTGAACGGGCAAGTTGCACGAAATGCTCAACTCACGAACCACCGGATGCTGCCCGCTCCAAATTCAGGGCCAGCAGGCGTTTGAGGATTTCTTCGTCTGGCATGTCCGCTGTGTAGTCGGGCCAGTTGTAGGCGGCGGCGACGAGCTCGTCTAGCTGTTTGTGGGCGGCATCCAGCCAGGCGGGGCGCTGGTTGTAGAGCTTGGTGAGCGTGCGCTCAGCCAGGTCTTTTTCATGGCCGGGTTTGGCGATGATTCTGTCTGGGTAGGGGCTGGTGGCCATGCCCAGCGGCGTGACTTCGGGGATGCGGTCAGTCCATTCGGGTGGGTTTAGCCAGTTTTCGCGGAGGGCATTCAGGTGTTTAGCGGCTTTGGCAATGGCTTCTGATGATTTGCGGACACCCGCCGCGAGTGAAGCAGGAATTACGCTGCCGTCAGGCAGCGTTTCGGTTGCCTGGCTGGCGGTGTCTTGTGGGGTTAGGCCTGCTGGGAAGGGGAAGGTTTCGAAGCACGTGGTTGGGGTGTAGCGTGGGCGATCTTCAAGCGATGTGCCCATGCGCAGCGACCAGAGTTCGTGGAAGCGGCTGTGGAGGATGCCGAAGGTGGTGTCGTCTGCGATGGTTATTGCGACTGTTGCAGTGTCTGGCAAATTAGCGGCTGTTTGCCAAACAAATATTCGGTGCTTCGCAACGCG
>JANPDQ010000100.1:0-2067 GCA_031431575.1 Polaromonas sp. | reverse complement strand
CTTTGCGCGTGCTTACTTCATGGTGGACATGGACATACCGTCGGCGTACGTGCAGTTCTTGCGCAGCATGATGCCGCGCATGCCGCGCGCTGAAATCTACAACGCGCTGGGGCTGGCCAAGCAGGGCAAGACGCTTTTTTACCGCGACTTTTTGCACCACTTGCGGCATTCAACCGACAAATTTCGCATTGCGCCGGGCATCAAGGGCATGGTCATGCTGGTGTTTGACCTGCCGAGTTTTCCGTACGTCTTCAAGGTGATCAAAGACTATTACCCGCCGCAAAAAGACACCACGCGAGAGCAGATTAAAGGCAAGTACCTGCTCGTCAAGCAGCACGACCGCGTTGGCCGCATGGCCGACACGCAAGAGTACAGCGAGGTGGCTTTTCCGCGCGCGCGGTTCAGCGACGAGCTGATTGCCGAGATTGAAAAGTTTGCGCCCAGCCAGCTTGAAGTCTCTGACCGCGACGGCGACGGACAGATGGAAGTCATCATCAAGCATGTGTATATTGAGCGGCGCATGATTCCGTTGAACATTTATTTGCAGGAAGCGTTTGACGTGGGCGAGCAGGAGCCAGCGGCGCAGGAACAAATTGAGCGGGCGGTGGTCGAGTACGGCAATGCCATCAAGGATTTGGTAGCTGCAAATATCTTTCCTGGCGATATGTTGTGGAAAAACTTTGGAATCACGCGGCACGGCAAAGTTGTGTTCTATGACTACGACGAGATTGAATACATCACCGACTGCAAGTTCAGAAAAGTGCCGGTACCGCGTAATGAAGAAGACGAAATGAGCGGCGAAGTCTGGTATTCGGTCGGGCCAAAAGACGTGTTTCCTGAAACCTTTGGCCCGTTTTTACTAGGGAACGATGCAGTGCGTGCAGTTTTTATGAAGCACCACGCCGAGCTGCTGGAAGCCGGCTTTTGGCAAACCCACAAAGAGCGCATCCAGGCGGGGCACGTGTTTGACGTGTTCCCGTATGAGCAAGACAAGCGCTTTGCGAAGCGGCACGACGTATCGGTCGCTTGACAGCTAATCAACTTAAAGAAGGAAAAAATCATGCTTGACGCAATTGTTATTTTGGGCGCAGCCCGCACGCCGATGGGCGCATTTCAAGGCGACTTCGCCTCATTGGCTGCGCACGACCTGGGCGGCGCAGCGATCAAAGCTGCGGTTGAACGCGCAGGTATCGCCGCCGACAAGGTTGATGAAGTCTTGTTCGGCAACTGCCTGATGGCAGGGCAGGGCCAGGCACCCGCACGACAAGCGGGTTTTAAAGGCGGCTTGCCTGCCAGCGCGGGCGCAGTCACCTTGTCAAAAATGTGCGGCTCAGGCATGGAAGCCACGCTGCTGGCGCATGACCAGCTCGTCGCGGGCAGCCGCGATGTGATGGTGACGGGCGGAATGGAAAGCATGACCAACGCGCCGCATTTGCTCCTCAAGGGGCGCAGCGGCATTCGCATAGGGCATGACCGTATTTTTGACCACATGATGCTCGACGGCCTGGAAGACGCCTACGAGCCGGGCCGCGCGATGGGCACCTTTGGCGAGCAGTGCGCCGACAAATACAAATTCACACGCGAGGCGCAAGACGCGTTTGCCACCACCAGCGTGAACCGTGCCAAGGCTGCTACCGCATCAGGCGCGTTTGCCGCTGAAATTACACCCGTCACTGTCAAAACCCGTGCAGGCGACGTGGTGGTGTCCATCGACGAAGGCCCCGGCAAAGTCAAGCTTGACAAGATTGCTGGCCTCAAACCCGCGTTCAAAAAAGACGGCACGATTACCGCTGCTTCAAGTTCGTCGATCAACGACGGCGCTGCCGCCTTGGTGCTGGCGCGTGAATCCACCGCCAAAGAACTCGGCGCAACACCAATCGCCCGCATCGTCGGCCATGCCACCTTTGCGCAAGAACCTGAATGGTTTACTACCGCGCCCGTCGGTGCAGTCAACAAGCTGCTCAAGAAAATCGGCTGGACGGTCAAAGATGTTGACCTGTGGGAAGTGAACGAAGCCTTTGCCGTGGTGCCGATGGCGGCGATGACCGAGCTGGGCATCAGCCATGA
>JANPDQ010000099.1:0-1765 GCA_031431575.1 Polaromonas sp. | reverse complement strand
AAGCGCTAGGCGCTCTAGTTAAAGCAGGCAAGGTGCGCGCGATTGGCTTGTCGAATGAATCCCCGTATGGCGTGCACGAGTTTTGTCGGCTGGCTGACCAGCATGGCTTGCCGCGTGTGGCGACGGTGCAAAACCCGTATTGCCTGATCAACCGCACAGTAGAAAACGGGCTAGATGAAACCATGCACCGCCTGGGCGTTTCGTTGCTGGCCTACTCGCCGCTGGGCTTTGGCTTGCTGACGGGCAAGTACGACGACAGCGGCCTTGAAGGCCTTGAAGCACCCAAAGAAGGTCGCTTGGCCAAATTTGAGACCATGCGCAAGCAGCGTTGGGGTCGCCCTGAATCACTTAGTGCCGCGCGCCGCTACAACGAATTGGCTAAAGCCAATGGACTAACGCCAACGCAAATGGCGCTGGCGTTTTGCTATACCAAATGGCAAGTCGCCAGCACCATCATCGGCGTGACTTCAGTGGCGCAACTTGATGCGGACATCGATGCCTATGGCACTGCTCTCAGCGGTGAATTGCTCGCGGAAATTGACAAAATCCGCTGGGAAATTCGCGACCCTGCGCAGTAAGAGGCAGGCGATTTTTCCGCTTTATGGCCAAAAAAGACCATGTCAGCCAAACGCAGGCAACGCAGTTTTTAAAAGCCAACAAGGTGGTTTTTACAGAACACCCCTATGAATACCTGGAGCATGGCGGCGCGCAGCACAGCGCCGAAGTTTTAGGGCTCGACCCGTTCATGGTGGTGAAAACGCTGGTTATGCAGGACCAGGATGCCAAGCCGTTGGTAGTGCTGATGCACGGCAACCGCAAAGTCTCGACTAAAAACCTGGCGCGGCAAATTGGCGCCAAATCGGTTGAGCCATGCCAGAGCGACGCGGCCAATCGGCACAGCGGGTATCTGGTGGGCGGCACTTCGCCGTTCGCAACACGGCGTGCCATGCCGGTCTACATTGAAGAAACTATTTTGGCGTTGCCTGAAATTGCAATCAATGGAGGGCGTCGTGGCTATTTGGTGTGCATTGACCCGCAAGTGTGTGTCACGCTGCTGGGTGCAAAATCAGTGCAATGCGCGCTGATTAATTAGTTGATCGGTTTTTGCGCAATAAAAAGGGGATTTGTTTTGGATTATTTGTACTCAACAGCGGCAGTGATGCTGGCCTATCTGCTTGGTTCGCTGTCTTTTGCCGTTATCGTCAGCCGGGCGATGGGCCTGAAAGACCCGCGCACCTACGGCAGCAGCAACCCGGGTGCGACCAACGTGCTGCGCTCTGGCAACAAGGGCGCAGCTGTTGCAACGCTGCTGCTCGACGGTTTAAAGGGCTGGCTACCAGTCATGCTGGTGAAGTGGTTTGGCAAAGACTACGGCTTGGGCGATGGCACCGTCGCGCTGGTGGGCTTTGCAGCATTTCTGGGGCATTTGTTCCCAGTGTTTTTTCGCTTTAAAGGCGGCAAGGGCGTGGCAACCGCTGCGGGCGTGTTGCTGGGCTTTGAGTGGCTGTTGGGGGTGGCAACGCTGGCCACCTGGCTCATCGTGGCGTTCTTCTCCCGCTATTCATCTCTGGCGGCCATGGCCAGTGCGGCATTTGCGCCGGTGTTTTACCTGCTGGGCGATCGTGCCGCGTGGTACACCGAGAAAAGTATTTTGCTGGCCATCTTCATGATGGGCTTGCTGCTGGTAGTTCGCCACAAAGACAACATCAACAAGCTGGTAAAGGGCACTGAATCAAAGCTGGGCTTTGGCAAAAAACCCAGCGCG
>JANPDQ010000098.1:0-12281 GCA_031431575.1 Polaromonas sp. | reverse complement strand
TTGTTTGGCGAAAAAATCATTGACCGCGTCTAAAAAGAGAATGAAATGATTTACAGAGAAAACGGTCAATTCAAAACCACCTACCGATCTGACAGCCAGATTTTCCCGATCTTGCAAGACCGGATCGCGGTGGGTTTGTTTCTGATTTTTGCCTTCGCTGTTGTGCCAATGCTCGCCAGCGACTATTTGTTTCGTGCGATTTTGATTCCTTTTTTAATCATCTCGCTGGCTGCACTTGGCGTAAATATTTTGGTCGGCTATTGCGGGCAAATCTCGCTCGGCTCAGGAGCGTTTATGGCGGTGGGTGCCTATGGTGCGTACAACTTTTTTGTGCGCATCCCTGGCATGCCGTTGATTCCGACCATTATTTTGGGTGGGGTCTGCGCAATGCTGTTTGGTATTTTGTTTGGCTTGCCAAGCCTGCGGGTCAAAGGCCTGTATTTGGCCGTGACGACTCTGGCAGCACAATTCTTTTCAGACTGGATGTTTTTGCGCATCAAGTGGTTTACCAATGACTCGCCTTCAGGCTCCGTGTCTGTGTCGAACCTGCAAGTGTTTGGCTTCCCCATAGAAAGCGCCACCAGCAAATATGTTTTCTGCCTGTCGATATTGGTGGTGGTTTCTTTGCTGGCTAAAAACCTGGTGCGCGGTGCGATTGGCCGCGAGTGGATGGCCATACGCGACATGGATGTGGCTGCCTCAGTGATTGGCATTCGGCCGATGTACGCCAAGCTCAGCGCTTTCGCGGTCAGCTCGTTCATTATTGGTATGTCGGGCGCGCTTTGGGGCTTTGTGTACCTTGGCGCTTGGGAGCCAGCCGCGTTCTCGGTTGACCAATCGTTTCGACTGCTCTTTATGGTGATCATTGGCGGCATGGGCTCAATCCTTGGCGGCTTTTTGGGCGCTGCGTTCATCACCATGCTTCCGATTGCTCTCAATTTATTTTTGCCTGTGGTGGCAGGCTTGGTCGGCCTTCGAATTTCAACGGCCGGCATTGCGCACGCCGAGTTGATGATTTTCGGCGCACTGATTGTGTGGTTTTTGATTGTGGAGCCGCACGGCCTCGCCAAGCTCTGGGCGGTGGGCAAGCAAAAACTGCGCTTGTGGCCCTTCCCCCATTAAATTTTTGGCTCTTTTCTTGTGTCGGTTTTTGTGGTGTTTTGATTTTCTTAACTTTTTGGAGACAACTATGAAAGTTCGTAATGTAATTCTGGCCATCGCTGCGGTAGCAGCAGGTGCATCGTCCCTGGTAGCCACCAGCGCCTATGCACAGGCCAAAGAGCAGTTCATACCGGTGCTGTCATACCGAACGGGCGCTTACGCACCGAACGGCGTGCCCTGGGCCAACGGCTATGTTGACTACATCAAGCTGGTCAATGCGCGCGGCGGTATCAATGGCGTGAAGCTGTCGTTCGAAGAATGCGAAACCGGTTATGACACCGCGCGCAGCGTTGAATGTTACGAGCGCCTCAAGGGTAAAAATGGTGGCGCCAGCTTTGTGCAGCCGCTGTCTACTGGCGCCACATTTGCCATCACTGAAAAAGCTCCGACCGACAAAGTGCCGGTTGTCACGGTCGGATATGGCCGCAGCGAAAGCGCTGATGGCTCTGTCTTTAAATGGAACTTCCCTATCGCTGGCACCTACTGGGTAGCTGCAGACACGATTTTGCAAGCCATTGCCAAAAAAGAAGGCGGGTTTGACAAGCTCAAAGGCAAAAAAATTGCGCTGGTGTACCACGATTCGCCGTTCGGCAAAGAGCCGATTCCACTGATGCAAGAGCGCAGCAGAATGCACGGTTTTGAGCTGCAATTGCTGCCAGTTACCGCTCCCGGCGTAGAGCAGAAAGCTACCTGGCTGCAAGTGCGCCAAGCCAAGCCTGATTTTGTTGCGCTTTGGGGCTGGGGCATCATGAACACCACCGCCATCAAGGAAGCGCAGGCCACTGGCTACCCACGCGAAAAAATGTACGGCGTATGGTGGGCGGGTGCTGAGCCTGATGTCAAAGACGTCGCCGAAGGTGCCAAAGGCTACAACGCGGTAACGATGCAACACGGCGCCGAGCCAGACTCGAAGGTTGTCAAGGAAGTAATGACCATGGTGCACGGCAAGGGCCAGGGCACGGGTCCAAAAGACGAAGTGGGCCAAGTCCTGTACATGCGCGGTGCCATGAGCGCCATGCTGGGCATTGAGGGCATTCGCTCCGCACAAGAGCGCTTTGGCAAAGGCAAGGTCATGACCGGCGAGCAAGTGCGCTGGGGCCTGGAAAACCTGAACCTGACCCAAGCCAAACTCGACGGCTTGGGCTTTGCTGGCGTGATGCGACCGATCAGCACGTCGTGTACCGACCACATGGGTGCCGCCTGGGCGCGCATTCACACGTGGGATGGAAAGGCATGGAAGTTCACCTCTGACTGGCTGCAAGCAGACGAGCAAATCATCAAACCGCTGGTCAAGGCAACAGCAGCCAAATACGCAGCCGACAAAAAACTAACAGCCCGCACTCCTGCGGATTGCCAGTCTTGATGTAAACACCTGTCATGCTGGGCTCAAGAATGCGCCCAGCATGACAGCCCAATCTTGAGTGCTGCGCGCAGCGCTCACGATTGGAGAAAGCCACACTTTATGGACACACAAAAAATAGTTCTCAACGTCAACGGCATTGAAGTCATTTATAACCACGTGATTTTGGTTTTAAAAGGCGTCTCATTGTCTGTGCCTGAAGGCAAAATCGTGGCTATTTTGGGCGGCAACGGCGCAGGCAAGACCACCACCTTGCGCGCTGTGTCCAACCTGCTCAAAGGCGAGCGTGGCGCGGTGACCAAAGGCTCTATCGAGCTGCGCGGCGAGCGGATTGAAAACCTGTCGCCTTCCGACCTGGTGCAACGCGGTGTAGTACAGGTCATGGAAGGCCGCCACTGCTTTGCGCACTTGACCATCGAGGAAAACCTGCTCACTGGTGGCTACACGCTCAAAACCAAAGCCGAGGTTGCTCACAATCTTGAAAAGGTGTACGCCTACTTTCCGCGCCTGAAAACGCGCCGCACATCACAAGCTGCCTACACGTCAGGCGGTGAACAGCAAATGTGCGCCATTGGCCGGGCGCTGATGGCCAGCCCGACCATGGTGCTACTCGACGAGCCTTCCATGGGACTGGCGCCGCAAATCGTCGAAGAGGTGTTTGAGATTGTGAAAGATCTGAACAGACGAGAAAAAGTTACCTTTCTGCTGGCTGAGCAAAACACCAACATGGCACTGCGCTACTCAGACTACGGCTACATCATGGAGAGCGGCCGGGTGGTGATGGACGGCGTTGCGAGCGAGTTAGCCAACAACGAAGACGTGAAAGAGTTTTACCTCGGCGTGGGCGGCGGTGAGCGCAAGAGTTTTAAAGATGTGAAGAGCTACAAGCGCCGTAAAAGATGGTTGGCTTGATGGCCCCCACGGTCGTGGGCGTAGCGTTACATACAGCCCCCCGGAGGGGGCCGCTGCGCCTGCGGCCTGGCGAAGCCAGATCCGCGGCCACTGTTTGCAATTCGGAGACGGACTGCTGCTTCACTGGACTTAGATATCTAAAAAGACTGAGATGACAACAACTTACTACGACGCTCTCGAAACCCGCTCTTCCGACGCTCGTGAAACTGAGCTGATCGGCAAGTTGCCGGGTCTGGTGGCGCATGCACAAAAAACAGCGCCCGCTTTTGCCAAGCTGCTTGCAGAGGTGGACGCTTCGTCAATCACTAGCCGAGAAGGATTGGCAAAGCTGCCGGTGACGCGCAAAAACGAATTGCATGATCTGCAAAAAACCGGGCGACCCAGCGATGTGTTTGGCGGTTTCAGCGCACTGCTGCGTGGGCCCAAAATGCCGCGCATCTTTTCATCGCCTGGGCCGGTGTATGAGCCCGAAGGCGTAGCCAAAGACTATTGGCGTGCAGGCCGTGCCATGTATGCGGCGGGCTTTAGATCAGGCGACCTGGCGCACAACTCGTTTAGCTACCACATGACGCCGGGCGCGTTCATTATGGAATCCGGCTTGCACGCAGTGGGCTGTACGGTGTTTCCCGCTGGGGTGGGCCAGACTGAGCAGCAGCTTCAAGCAATTGCCGAACTGCGGCCTGACGGCTATGCGGGAACGCCGAGTTTTCTGCGTATTCTGGTTGAGAAGGCGGAGGAGCTCGGCAGCGATATTTCCAGCATGCGCAAAGGCCTGGTTGGCGGTGAAGCGTTTCCTCCCAGCCTGCGGGACTGGTTCACAGCGCGTGGCATGGCCATTTTCCAAAGCTACGCAACCGCAGATTTGGGCTTGATCGCGTATGAGACCGAAGCACGCGAAGGCCTGGTGATTGACGAAGGCGTGATCGTTGAAATTGTGCGGCCCGGTACAGGTCACCCGGTAGCCGCAGGTGAAGTGGGCGAGCTGGTGGTCACCACGCTTAACCCCGACTACCCGCTGATTCGATTTGGCACAGGCGACTTGTCTGCAGTTATGCCTGGGTACTGCCCAACGGGTCGCACCAATATCCGTATCAGGGGCTGGATGGGCCGAGCTGATCAAACCGTCAAAATTCGGGGCATGTTTGTGCATCCGGGGCAAGTCAATGACATTGCGCAGCGTTTTGCTGAAGTGCTCAAGGCCAGGCTGGTTGTCAGCGGTGAAATGGCCAACGACGCGATGCATTTACGGGTCGAGTCCAGCGCGATGCACGCCGGACTGGAGGCGCGCATCAGCGACGCGATACGGGACGTTACCAAGTTGCGCGGAACGGTTGAGCTGGTAGAGCCCGGCACCTTGCCTAACGACGGCAAAGTAATTGAAGACGCGCGCAGCTACAAATAAAACCGTGCAAGTTCCCGGCAAACGGGGGTTTTACGTAAGTAGTTCCCGCGATACGTTGGTTCGGGCAAAACCGTACACTAAATTTCGCTCTCTTACCTCACAATCAAGTCTCAATCAGATCGAGAAACACCATGAAAAAACTCTTCGTTTTAGCCGCAGCTGCTCTCAGCCTGCTGGCCAGTACCCATGCCAGTGCGCAGGCCTACCCAGGCACCAAGCCGGTGACGTTTATCGTTCCATTTGCAGCGGGTGGACCTACGGATAAAGTTGCCCGTGACTTGGCCGAAGCGATGCGCAAAACCATGGGCGGCGGCGCAAACTTTGTGGTGGAAAACGTCAACGGGGCAGGCGGCACAATTGGCGCGACCAAAGCGGCCAAAGCATCGCCAGACGGCTACACGCTGCTGCTGTTTCACATCGGCATGGCTTCAACTCCTGCGTTATATCGCAAGCTGGGGTACAAGCCGCTTGAAGATTTTGAATACCTGGGTTTGGTCAACGAAGTGCCTATGACGTTGGTGGGCAAACCGCAATTGCCGGCCAATACTTATCGCGACTTCGAAAACTACATTCGCGCCAATGCCGGTAAGTTAAATATCGCCCACGCGGGTTTGGGTTCAGCGTCGCACCTGTGCGGTTTGATGTGGCAAGCGGCCATCAAGTCACAGGAAGCCATGACTACCATTCCGTTTGGCGGCACCGCCCCCGCAATGAATGCGCTCGTCGGAGGTCAGGTGGACTTGATGTGTGACCAGACCACCAACACTTCAAGCCAGATTGAAGCGGGCCGGGTCAAGGCGTTTGCAGTGACCACCGCCAAACCCTTGAGCGGCAGCAAACTGCTCAAAGACTACCCAACGCTGCAGGAGATGGGGCTAAAAGGGTTTGACCTGACCATTTGGCACGGCCTGTACGCACCCAAAGGTACGCCACCAGCGGTACTGACAGCGCTCAATGAAGGGCTGAAAAAAGCGCTTAAAGATCCTGACTTCATCAAAAAACAAGAGAGCTTGGGCGCTGTAGTGGTAAGTGACAAACGGGTTGAGCCCGCCGCGCACAAAGCGTTTGTAGCCGCAGAAATCACCAAGCTGAAAGTCGTGATTGATGCAGCCAAGCAATACGCTGACTAAGATACCCTGAACCCAAAAAAGCCGCCTGCGCCCACCCGGACAGGCGGCTTTTTTTATTTTCGACCCAACCAAGACTTACGCAGTGACAACGCAGCTTCTAACCCGCGTGGTCGACTCGATCACTGAGCTGACTTCGGATGACGCAGGCTGCATAGCGGTCAGCGGATCGCACGGGGGCTTGAGTTCTGCACGTTATGCGTTGGCAGCGCGGCCGCTGCTAAGTGTGTTTAACGACGCTGGCGGCGGCTTGCGTAATGCTGGCTTGGCCGCGCTGGCGTTTTTGCAAAGCCATGGACTGGCAGCTTGCACGGTGGCGCACAGCAGTGCACAAATAGGCGACGCGCACAGCACGCTAGCAACGGGCATCATCAGTGGGTTGAACGCGCAGGCGGTAGCGCTCGGTATTCAGGCGGGTTGGCCCTGCCGGCAAGCGGTAAATCTTCTTTTGACACCCTACAAAGGCAAAATATGCGTTTTAAAGCATCAAAAAGACTTCTAGCCCAATTGATATGGGCGCAAGCAGCTATATTATTTATAGCGTCTACAGTTGCCGCACAAACGGCTTGGCCAATCAAGCCGGTGAAAATCGTTGTGCCATTTGCACCCGGTGGTACCACTGATATTTTGGCAAGAGCGATGGCGCCTGAATTAACAAAAGCTTTCGGGCAACCGTTTGTGGTGGAAAATCGGGCCGGTGCGGGCGGAAACGTGGGCGCGGACGTAGTTGCGAAAGCGCCCGCTGACGGCTATACCATTTTGATGGGTACTGTCGGCACACACGGCATCAACAAGGCGCTGTATGCCAAGATGCCGTTCGACTCGCAAAAAGACTTTGCACCGATTACGCTGGTGGCGGGCGTTCCCAACGTGATGGTGATGAATGCAGACAAGGCGAAAACTTTAGGCATCAACAGCGTTGCTGATTTCATCAAGTACGCCAAAGCCAACCCGGCAAAATTCAGCATGGCGTCTAGCGGCAACGGCACATCGATTCATTTGGCGGGCGAGCTGTTCAAGTCACGCACCGGTATTTTCATGACGCACATTCCATATCGCGGCTCAGGCCCAGCTCTGTTGGATTTGGTGGGCGGAACGGTTGACGTGATGTTTGACAATTTGCCATCTGCCCTGCCGCAAGTCAAAGCTGGCAAGCTCAAGGCGTTTGCCGTGACCAGTGCGGCGCGCTCAACAGCGGTACCCGACCTGCCAACCATCGAGGAAGCTGGGAAGTTGCCGGGGTTTGACGCAAGCTCTTGGTTTGGCCTGCTCGCCCCCGCTGGCACGCCACCAGAAATCGTCAACCGCATTCAGCAGGAAGTAGCCAAATCGCTTGGAACAGCGGCGATAAAGGAAAAGCTGCTGGCGCAAGGCGCCATTCCAGGGGGCAATACGCCGGAGCAGTTCAACACGTTCATCAATGCCGAGCACGTCAAGTGGGCGCAGGTGGTAAAGGTTTCAGGCGCAAAAGTTGATTAATTTTTAAACACCCCACACCACGTCGGTTTGGGCTTTGTGATTGCGCTGAAGCATGTCAATAAACGGCATGGCACGTTGACGAAGACCGGGAGCGTCGCCATGCACAACGTTTTCGTCATGCCCCTCGTCATGCGACTCTTCCAGCGCAATCGCGTTTTGCAACGCCTCGATCGCAGCTGCCATCTCGCTCGCCAAAATGATTCCCTTTGGACCTGCACCCTTTCCAATTACCTCCAGGACGTGCCGGCCGTTGGGCTCCAGCATGATGACGTCGCCAGCATTTTTTGATTTGAATTTGTACAGCATGAAAATCTCCGAAGCAGTGGGCCAGACTTCATTATGCGAGGGCTGAGGCACTTGCCGCGTAGGCGTGATTCGCAAACAAAAATGCTATTATTTTAATAGCTTCTTGCACCCGTATTTATTAAGCTAGAGGGTAAATTTGCTTAAAACTACCGCACCACCTTGCCTTCAGGCGTGATGGTCACCAAATCTACCAGACGAACAGATTCATACTTTTTAGGCCGCAAATTGATGCGCAAACCGCTCATGTCAAAGTCCGTCATTGACTCAAACGCTTTTTGCAGGCCAGCACGGTCTGGCTTGCCGCTGCCCTGTGCGCTGCGGCGCACACCCTCAGCAAACGCGCGCGCTGCCACATATCCTTCAACGCTTTCATAGCTGGGAGTTTGGTCGGTTTGGTTGAGCACATCCAGGTACTCCTTCACGAGCGGGGTACCCGCACTTCTTGGTGACGGCACAACTTGGGAAATGACGATGCCGCCAATTTCCTTGCCCAGCGATGTAAACAATGGATCAATACCGACGACTGAAAATGTCAGAAACTGCCCGTTGTAGCCAGCCTTGCGCGCTTTGCGGATAAATGCTGCAGTTGAGTTAAACAAACTCACCTGAATAATCGCTTGGGGGTTTGATTTGACCAGCGCCGCCACTGCTGCGTCTACTTTGTCACTGTTGACAGCTGACAACGCCGAGGCGACCAGCGGCGGGCGTTTCAAGTCAAGCAGGGCTTGATTGATTGCCGCCAGCCCGCCCCGGCCCATCGCATCATCCTCGGCAAACACGGCTATTCGGTCCTGGTTCAGCGTGGCGCAGTGGCGAGCGACTTTGTAGGCTTCATCGCTCAGGGCGGGGCGAACATGAAATGCAGTGCCAGCGTCGACCCCGTGCAGCGCGTCTGAGGCAGCAAATGGAGCAAAAAATGCAATACCCGAAGCCTTGACGGCTGCGTAAGCAGCATCACAACTGGCGGTACCCGCAAAGCCGAACAACGCATCAACGCCCTCTTCTACCAGTTGTTTGGCGTTGGCAGCGGCCTTGGCTGCGTTGTAGCCGTCATCCAGCGATCGCACTTCAATTTTGTAACCAGCCACGCCGCTTTTTGCATTGGCGGCATCAAAAAACATTTTTGCGCCATTTAAGTAAGCCAGACCAATTTGATCTGCTGCGCCCGTTAAAGGCACCGACTGACCCAATACCAACTTGCGCGTGCTTTTGGCAGCTTGCGCAACAGCAAGCGGGCTAGCTGCAATAGCGGATGCGGCAACACTGCCCAGGATAATTTTTCGACGGTTTATTAGCATGTTGGCCTTTTAAAAGATGCGGGTGAGTAGCCCGCTTGGGTGTAGGCGTTCTAAAAGCATTTTTCGAGCCAGTGTTGCAGGCGCACTTCACGTTAGCAACGCTACAAACCCTCGCCCTCATTACTTTCAGTTTCGATTTGAATTGAAAACCAACAATCTTGAGCGTAATCCGGCTCGGCGGTAAAAGCTACCCACGTAAATGCCGACTTGTTATGGAGCCATGCAAAACGCCTTTTTTCAATACCTGGTTCATCAACATGACTTTAACGAAGCGCACTTTTACCGAATAGCCGCTCATGCTCCTTGCTGGCGAATCGGTCTGTCATACCCGCAATATAGTCGGCCACCACGCGGTAAGGCTTAGGTGGCGGGGAATCAACGCTGTTGGCTTTTCTACCACTGAGTCGTTGCACATGTGGCAGCGGCATTTGCGCCGAGTCTGCCATGTAGGCAGCAAACAAATCGCGCACTACCGACTTGGCTGCTTGTGTAGTGGCCATAACTTGGTGGTGGCGATACAGGTTTAGCGACAAAAATTGTTTAAGCGCCACGGACTGGGCAGCCATCACATGAGAAAAGCACACCAACGGCGGGCTGTGGCGAACATCGTCAACACATTGCGGATTTGATGCGAGCAGGGCCGCCCGGCTTGCCGATATGACGTCGTACACCTGCGCGCTGAGCATACGGCGGATGGCTTCAAACAGCAGCCTGCGCCCCGCCAAGTGCGGGTGGTCTTTGAGCGCCTGCGCACAAAACTGGGCGAACAATTCCACGCTTTGCAATTGCTCAAGCGACAGTAAACCCGAGCGCACGCCGTCGTCAATATCGTGCGCGTTGTACGCGATCTCGTCGGCCAGATTGGTCAGCTGCGCCTCCAGGTTGGGCTGCAGCCAGCCGCCAGGCGCGCGTAAAAACCGCTGTGCGATTCCGCCGGGTTCACGCGCGTCGATGTGCTCGGCGTTGCGACGGGAACAGTGCTTCAAAACCCCTTCGCGAGTTTCAAAAGTCAGGTTTAAACCGTCGTAGCTTGGGTAGCGCTCTTCGAGTGAATCCACCACGCGCAGGCTTTGCAGGTTGTGCTCAAAGCCCGCGCTGGTGGGGTCATGCGCCTTCAGGCAGGCATTGAGCGCGTCTTGCCCGGCATGCCCAAACGGCGTGTGCCCAAGGTCATGCGCGAGCGCGATGGTTTCAACCAGATCTTCATTCAAATGCAAATTGCGGGCGATAGACCGGCCAAGCTGTGCAACCTCAAGCGAATGGGTGAGCCGGGTACGAAACAAATCGCCTTCGTGGTTTAAAAAAACCTGCGTTTTGTAGACCAGTCGGCGAAAAGCCATACTGTGAACAATTCGGTCGCGGTCTCGTTGGTAGTCTGACCGTGTTGGAGCCGCTACTTCAAAGATGCGCCTGCCGCGCGAGACATTTGGATCAGATGCGTAACATGCCAAAATCATGGATTAGCAACAAATAAGGTACTTTAATCAATTAATACGGGCGCAAGCAGCTACTGTATTAGTAGCAAACTTTACATTCAAGGGCGGCTTGATGCCTTGCTGCCTCACGCGCAGCAGGCATCAATCACCTCGCGCACTACCGCGTCTGGCGCAGCACGAATGCACGCCTTACCAGGCCCGTCAATCAGCACGAAACGAATTTCTCCAGCTTCTGATTTTTTATCGACACGCATGAGCTCCAGGTAGCGGCCCGCGTTGTCTTTCTCGCGTAATACGGGGGCACGCGTAGGCAGCCCCGCGCGGCTGACGAGCAAGGTCAGGCGGTCGACAAAATCGGCATTGACCAGCTTCAAACGCTGCGACAAATGCGCCGCCATTACCATGCCGCAACCAACGCCCTCCCCGTGCAGCCACTGCCCATAACCAAGGCCAGACTCAATGGCATGGCCAAAAGTATGGCCAAAATTAAGAATGGCACGCAGTCCTTGCTCGCGTTCGTCTTGCCCGACCACATCGGCCTTAATCTGGCAGCTTCGCTCAATGGCGTGCGCCAATGCCGCACTGTCTTTGGCAAGCAGCGCATCAATGTTGGTTTCGATCCAGGTCATGAATGCCATGTCCGAGATGGGCCCGTACTTGATGATTTCCGCCAACCCCGCGCTCATCTCACGGTCGGGCAGTGTTTTAAGCGCATCCAAGTCACACACGACCAACTGGGGCTGGTAAAAAGCCCCAATCATGTTTTTACCAAGTGGGTGGTTAATGGCGGTCTTGCCGCCAACTGACGAATCCACCTGCGCTAAAAGCGTAGTGGGTACCTGCACAAAAGGCACGCCTCGCATGTAGCTAGCGGCAGCAAAACCAGTCATATCGCCAACCACACCGCCACCCAGAGCAAACAAAATGGTTTTGCGATCACAGCCATTTTCCAGAAGCGCATCAAAAATAATTTGAAGCGTTGGCCAGTCTTTGTGCGCCTCGCCGTCTGGCAGAGTCAGCAAAATAACTTTGGCGAAGCGCTGCTCCAGGGCCATGCGCAGCTGGTCTGCGTACAGCGGTGCAACTACTGTGTTTGAGACGATGACCACCGAGCTTGCATGCGGCAGGTTTTCGTATGTTGTCGGTTGGCCAAGAAGCCCAGAACCAATAACGATTGGGTAGCTTCGGTCAGCTAACTGGATTTGAACCAGTGCTTTTGCGTCTTGAGTTGCCGGAAAATCAGGAATGTTGGGGACGTAAGCTTGCATGTTCCCAAGTGTAGGGGCAGTTCTTGGCTCCTAGCTACGCATCAGTGGCGGAAGCACCCGATCCGAGCTCAAGTTGCATCACGATGGTGTTGACGACGGTAGAGACCGACGGTCGGCCCGTTTCCACCACAAAATTCGCTGTTTCGCGGTACAAAGGATCGCGCTCAAGGTACATGCCTTCAAGCCGGGCAAGCGGGTCGGCAACCTGCAACAGTGGCCTGTTTCGGTCGTGACGAAGCCGCCGAAAAATCTCTTGCGGCGGAGAATGCAAATAAATTGTTTGGCATCGCGTGCGAAGCATGTCTCGGTTCGCCGACTTTAAAACCACCCCGCCGCCAGTAGAAATCACACAGTCGAATTTCTGCGTCAAATCATCGATCACTGCACGCTCAATGTCCCGGAAAGCGGGCTCCCCTTCACGTTCAAAAAACTCACGGATCGAGCAACCTAGTTGCCGCTCAATCACTGAATCTGAGTCAAAGAACTGAAGATCAAGGCGGGCAGCAAGCTGCCTGCCGATCGTTGATTTGCC
>JANPDQ010000097.1:0-2457 GCA_031431575.1 Polaromonas sp. | reverse complement strand
TGCGGCAGGCCGTAGTTGAGCAAATACGACTGGCCGGTAAAACGCTTTTCTTTCGGCGTGCCTGCCTGCGTGACGATTTCACGCGTGGCGGCTTCGTTGAACGCTGCGGTATCCAGACTGTGAATAAAGGCCAGCACCGTGTCAATGCGGGCTTCCAAGTGCGCAAAAGTTTGCTCGTCGTCTGCCATTTTGGGAACGTCAACACCAGCAAGGCGAGCTGACACACTCTTGGCAAAGTCGCTGGCCACTTGTACCTGGCGCAACAGCGGGAACATGTCCGGGAACAAGCGGGCTTGCAGCAACGCGTTGGGGTCGATCTTTTTGTCAAGCGCATGCGCTTCGGCTTTTTTCAAAACGTCCTTCAGGCCGCCCAGCAATTGGACAAAAACGGGTACCGAGGTGGAGTAAATGGCGTTGGTCATGCAGTCTTTCTTGCGGGGATTGAGGTTAAGGGGCGGTGGCAATTTTTACCAGCAGGCAGTGTCGCACGGCGGGACACTTCGATACCAACAGCCGCACGCAGCAAGCACACAAATTACGGTATAGTGAATTCATTACGCATTGGTAAACTCAAGCGCACAATGCAAAGCATAAGGATTCACGCCATGTCCGAACTCCACGCCACCCAAAAACTGGTGCAAAACCTGGCAAATTTGCCACCGCCAGCGCCCATTCAGCAACTGCACCACTACGCCTACCGCGCAAAAGACGCTGAAGAAACCCGGCATTTTTACGAAGACATTCTGGGGCTGCCGCTGTTTCACATTATTCAAAGCGACATCGTGCCCAGCACGGGCGAATATTGCCCATATATGCACTTTTTCTTTCGGCTGCAAGACGGCTCGTGCATCGCGTTTTTTGACCTGGGCGACGACCAGGCCGCCCTGCCCTCGCCCAACACGCCGCTGTGGGTGAACCACATTTCGTTTCGCGTCAACACTCTGCAAGAGCTGGAGGCCATGAAGACACGCCTGCAAGCTGAAGGCATTGAAGTGCTCGGCATTACCGACCACCACATCTTTAAAAGCATTTACTTTTTTGACCCCAACGGCGTACGGCTTGAGTTGACTGCGCAGCTGGCCGACGACGCACACATGCAAAAAGAAGGTGCCAGCGCGCACGCGAAGCTGGCCGCGTGGACCGCGCGCAAGCAGCAGTGGCGCGCAGAGCGAGCCGGAGTAACAAGCGCCTGATGCTATATATTCAGTAGCTTCTTACGCCCGTATTTGTTTCGCTACAGGCTTATTTGATTAAAAAATGACGGTTATCTGCCATGTTGGACTCCAAAACCCGCTCCACGCCACCCTACCAGGAAGCCATGCACGCCAACGGCTACGAGTTTTCGCAAGGCACCGGCTACCAGTTGCCGGAGTACCCATTTGTAGAGCCGCCCGAGCTGGCAACCGGCGAAGTGAAACGCCACGACATCGTGATTGTTGGCGGCGGGCTGGCCGGTTTAACGCTAGCCTGCGCACTGGCGCAGTACGGCGTCAAAGCGCTGCTGCTGGATGAAGACAACACGGTCGGCGTCAAAGGCGCGTCGTCGCGCGGCATTTGTTATGCGCAAAAAACGCTGGAGATTTTCAAACGCCTCGGCCTGTACGACCGCATCGCAGCCAAGGGCGTGCAGTGGTCTGTAGGCCGCACGTTTGCTGGGCATGACGAGGTGTACTCGTTCGATTTGAAAGCGCAGCAAACGCACAACATCAGCGTGCAGCCGCCGTTTATCAATATTCAGCAGTTCTATGTTGAGGGGTTTTTGGTTGAGCAAATTTATAAAACCACAGCCTCCATACCCAGTGTCGATTTGCGCTGGTCGCACCGTATCACCGCGTTTGAACAAAACGAAGACTTTGCCACGCTGCAACTGCAAACGCCTGCGGGCAGCTACACGCTTGAAGCTACGCATGTCGTCGATTGCAGCGGCGCGCGCAGCCCGTTTCGGGCTTGGGTAGCAGCAGCCGTCACGGCCAAAAAAGGCGATGACCGTTGGTGCATTGCCGATGTGCGCTTTAAAAACCCGCCAGCCGTTGAGCGCCACACCTGGATAGAAGCGCCTTTTAACGAAGGCCGCGCCGTGTGGCAGCACCTGATGGCCGATGGCGTGTGGCGCATCGACTACCAAATGCGCCCCGACGCCGACCCCGAAGAGGTCAGCCGTGAAGACGTGGTGCGACAACGAATCAACGGACAACTGGGACGCACCGTTGACCCCAGCGAGTACGAAATCGTGTGGGTCGGCCCCTACGCCTACCGCAGCGAATGCCTGGATGCGCTGCGCTGTGGCCGCGTACTGTTTGTGGGTGATGCCGCGCATGTCGTCAGCCCCTTTGGCGCGCGCGGCGGCAACTCCGGCGTGCAAGACGCTGACAACCTGGCCTGGAAGCTGGCCGCCGTGGTGCAGCGCCGCGCCGATCCCGCGCTGCTTGACAGCTACCACGCTGAACGCCACGAAGC
>JANPDQ010000096.1:0-5558 GCA_031431575.1 Polaromonas sp. | reverse complement strand
CAACACCACAGCGCTTAGCCGCCCGCCTTGCAAGATAAACAAGGTCAAGCCGACAGCCGTCAACCCAATCGCCAGACGGTCTAACCAAGCCCGTTTGTATTGCTTGACGCCTGCTATGGCGTTGGCGGTGAACATGGGCATTACCCGCCCGCCAATAACGGTGATCAGCACCACCATGAGGAACAGCGCCACTTGCACCGCCCCCATGGCAGGCCCGGCCACCAAACCACTAACAGCTGCATGAAACACCGCGTTGCAGACCGCCAAAACAGCCAGCAAAACCACTAAAAAATAATTGCGCCTGTTGCCAGCTTTGGCCAATACCCTGAGCAACGCCCCAGCCAACAATGGCAGGAACAACAAATCAACCCAGGCAAACAAGGGGCCGTACCACCACATGCCCAACCGCCCCGCCAGCCAAACCCCGACCAACACTGCCAACGGCCAGCCAGAAGGCGTTGGCATGCTTGTCCAGGTTTGCGCAGCCGTCAACAAAAACCCGGCTACCACTGCCACGGCAAAGCCAAACACCATCTCATGCGCGTGCCACAGCGTGCCGACAAGCTCAGTTGGTCGCGCCAAACCCAGGCTTAGTTCTGCCCACCACGCCACCATAGCCAAAGCGCCAAAAAGCGCCGCCGCCAGATAAAACGGGCGAAAACCCAGGTTGAAAAGTGCGCCGCGAGTGCTCTTTGATGCCTTCGTGGTGGGCGACTCAAGCTGTATCAGCATGGCGCGGCCCGGTGCTGGCTGGGTGGGTTAAACAACGGTGCCTGATGACGCGGCTGATCGGCGCTGCCAAACAAACCCAATTGCAGAGCCCTGGCAAAGCGCTGAGCGATGTACTGGGTGTACGGCATTGCGCCGGGCGGCAACGTTTCGTGCATGGCTTGGTCAAATAGCTCCAGCCAGCGGCTGAAATGCGCGGGCGCAAGACCCGGCAAGCGCGCGTGCACCGCCATTAAATGCCCTTTGTATTCTTTGGTGCCCAACAACACGGAACGCCAGAAAACCGTCATTTTTTGTTGGTGCCCGCGCCAGTCGGTCACCCGACTTTCAAATAGGGGGGCCAGCAGCGGGTCACCTCGCACCTTGGCATAAAAGCTGTCAACCAGTAGCGTGATTTCAGCGTCAGTGGGGTCGCTGTTTTCAGGGGTCATGGTGAAGTCCGATAAAGATGCAAATAATATGCATGTTAAAGGCGCCTGAACTTTAAAGCAAGATATAAAATGCATCTTTATGAGATTGACGCTTTACACCGATTACGCGTTGCGGGTGCTGATGTACCTGGCGGCCGATGCGGACGGCTTGGCCACTATCGACGAAATTGCCAAAGCGCATGGCGCATCTAAAAACCACTTGATGAAAGTCGTTAACCAGCTTGCGGCGGCAGGGTGGGTCGAGTCGGTGCGCGGGCGCGGCGGCGGCATACGTCTGGGCAAACCCGCTGACCAGATTCAACTGCTTGATGTGGTGCGCGCAACCGAGCCTGATTTTCAGCTGGTCGAGTGCTTTGACGCGGCTATAAATACCTGCCGATTAACCGCGCATTGCAAACTCAAACATGTGATGAATCAAGCGCTTGGCGCCTACCTGGCCGCACTGGCAGGCTACACACTGGCTGATCTGGCGGTGCCTTTAAATAGCCTTTCACCAAGCGGCAAGGGCAAGCAACCTACTCGCCTGATACCACTGCGAACAACCGCTTGAGCGGTATCGGTTTTTGGAGATGTTGGGGTTAGAAAGAGGTTGGGGTCAGACCTTTCACTGCAACAAAATCGGGGCCACAGCATTGTGGAATGCAAAAAAGCCAGGGTGCCCGAACACTTTCAGGTGGACCAGCCGGCGTTTGCAAATCAAGAGGGGGTCAAAAACCACTATATCGTTTTGAAGTTGCTTCATCGCCAGCGATGTAGACGGCCTGACGCGGTTTACAGGGGTAAAAATAGTTTTTAGCCCAATCGATATGGGCGCTAGCAGCTATGAATTTAGTAGCTTTGTTATTTCTTTTCTGCGCGGCAAATCACACCCAGGCTGCACAAATTCAGCCAGCCGCATAAACTGCCCATGCATTAATTCTCAAAATCTCACCCTCCAAAGGACCCCTATGCTTACCAACGATTCAAAAAGCGAATTCGATTCCCTCTTGCCAGGCAAAACGACTGAAGCTGGCGCCAACCGCCGCACCGCATTGAAAGTCGCGCTAGGCGTCGGCTACGCCGCAACTGCAATGCCGATCATGGCGCAAACGGCAATCAAAACGTCGTCTGACGGCTTGAAAACCGGCGAAACCACGTATGAAGTCAACGGCTTTAAAGTGCCCGCGTTTTACGCTGCGCCCGCAGGCAAAACGAACTTGCCGGTGATTTTGGTGATTCAGGAGATCTTTGGTGTGCACGAATACATTGCCGACACGGCGCGGCGCTTTGCGCAGGCGGGCTACCTAGCCGTTGCGCCTGAATTGTTTGCGCGCCAGGGCGACCCGACCAAGTACGGTGAGATGGCTAAGCTGATGGCCGAAGTGGTGTCCAAAGTGCCTGACGCGCAAGTGATGGCTGACCTGGACGGAGCGGTGAAGTGGGCTGGCAGCAACGGCGGCGACTTGAAGAAAGTCGGCATCACCGGTTTTTGCTGGGGTGGCCGCATTACGTGGTTGTATGCGCAGCAAAGCGCGAATGTCAAAGCCGGTGTGGCGTGGTATGGCCGACTGGTTGGCCAGCCATCAGACCTGACGCCCAAGCACCCGCTGGACTTGGCAGCGCAAATCAAAGCGCCTGTGCTGGGCTTGTACGGCGGGCAAGACGGCGGCATTCCGGTGGCCACGGTTGACCAGATGAAGGCCGCTTTGGCAGATGCGGGCGGCAAGGGCAACGCAGCTGCAAAGGCATCAGAATTTGTGGTGTATCCCGACGCCCCCCACGCTTTTCACGCCGACTACCGCCCGAGCTACCGCAAGGACGCGGCTGACGACGGATTTAAACGCGCGCTTGCCTGGCTGAAGACAAACGGCGTCGCTTGATGCGATCCGCATAAAAGGCGCTTAACGTCAATTGGGGCGTTGCTGCCCCTTGCCGTGCTGAAAGCACTGTCTGCGGGGCAGCGCCTTGCTCTCGCCTCTTATGCGAACCGCAAGAAAACCACAAAGAAAATTATCGCAAATCAATCGTGAATGGAAATTCACGGTTGACCTGCACCGGCGCAACTTGCATCTTGCCGGGTGTGTGGCCCATTTGTAGAAAACGGCCCAGTCGGCGGCTTTCTGCTTCGTACGAATTTACGGGCAGGTTGGTTGGGCTCAGGCCGCCCGGGTGGGCCACGTGGTACTGGCAGCCGCCCAATGAGCGTTCCATCCACGTGTCGACCAGGTCAAACGTCAGCGGCGCATGCACACCAATCGATGGGTGCAGTGACGATGGCGGGTTCCATGCCTTGTAGCGCACACCCGCCACGTATTCGCCGACCGTGCCCGTGTTTTGCAGCGGCATGGCGCGGCCATTGACGGTGACGACGTAGCGGCTGTTATTCAGGCCCGTAACGCGCACTTCAACGCGTTCAAGTGATGAATCGACATAGCGGGCGGTACCGGTAGATGAGCCTTCTTCACCCATCACGTGCCACGGCTCGAGTGCGCTGCGCAATGTCAGTTCAATGCCATTGACCTTCACTTGCCCGATGACGGGAAAGCGAAACTCAAAGTGCGGCTCAAACCAGGCCATGTCGAATGCGTAGCCTGCTTCTTTCAGTTCGGTCAGCACGTCTTCAAAATCCATGCGAACAAAGCTTGGCAGCAAAAAGCGGTCGTGCAGCTCGGTGCCCCAGCGGGTCAGGCTGTTGGTGGCGCCCAGGTAGGGCTTGTTCCAAAAGCGTACGACGAGTGCGCGGAGCAGCAACTGCTGGGCAATGCTCATGCGGGCGTGCGGCGGCATCTCGAATGCGCGTAGCTCTAGCAGGCCGAGCCGACCTGTGGCGGAGTCGGGTGAGTAAAGTTTGTCGATGCAAAACTCACTGCGGTGGGTGTTGCCGGTCACATCGACCAGAATGTTGCGCAGCGTTCTGTCAACAATCCACGGCGGCATTTGCTGGCCGTACTTTTCGCGGTTGCTGGCAATCTCGCGCATCGCGATTTCAAGTTCATACAACTGATCATTGCGCGCCTCGTCAATGCGCGGTGCCTGGCTGGTCGGGCCAATAAACATACCCGAGAACAAATAGCTGAGCGACGGGTGGTTGTGCCAGTACGCGACCAGGCTGGCCAGCACTTCAGGGCGGCGTAAAAATGGGCTGTCAGCCGGCGTTGCGCCACCCAGAACAAAATGGTTGCCGCCGCCCGTGCCTGAATGGCGGCCGTCGGCCATGAATTTTTCAGCTGACAGGCGCGTCTGGTGCGCGATTTCGTATAAAAATTCTGTGTGCGCGACCAACTCTTTCCAGTTGTACGCGGGGTGGATGTTGACTTCAATCACGCCGGGATCAGGCGTGACGGCGAGCATTTTCAGGCGGTGGTCGCGCGGTGGTGGGTAGCCTTCCAACACGATGGTCACGCCCAGCGTTTGGGCCGTGGCTTCAATAGCGGTGAGCAAATCCAGATAGTCTTCGAGCCGCTCCATCGGTGGCATGAAGATGTACAACGCGCCTTTTTCTGGACTGGTGCTGCCAGTTGGCTGGCTGGTGTCAGGCTTTGCTTTCGGGCCGTTGGCGCGCTTGGAGTCGCGCACTTCAATACACAGCGCGGTGCGCGTCAGCCACGCGGCGGACTCGAACGCATTGGGCATGCGAGGCGCAGCGTCGTTTGTTTGCGACATGGCAGGGGCAGAGGCAGTGGGCGACTGCATCACGCGGCGGGCTTCGTACTTGGGCGGTACGCCTTTGGTGAAGCGGGCCATGTACTGGTCAACGCGCTCAGCGGCGGCGGATGCATTCGCCCGTACCGCGTCGCCTGAATAGCGCGCTGCCATCGAACTGGCACGTGGCAATTCGCCGCGCGCCTCGAACGGGTCGGTTTCAAATAAACCGGGGTTGTCGGTTTTTGAGGCCCACGCCAGCGAATCAAGCGGCAGGCGGTAGCCCATGGGCGAGTCACCCGGCATCAGGTACATGCGCTCGTCCCTGAAAAACCAGGGGCCAGTGGTCCACACCGGGCCAGCCAGCGGGCTTGCTTTGCCCTCTTCAGGAGCCTTGAGCGGCAGCACGTAGCCGACCACTGAATCCAGCCCCTGCATGAACACGCGGCGCAGGCGGTCGCGCTCCATTGCGTCGTCTAATTTTGAGTTGAAGGGGTCAACATTGACGGGCAAACGGCGCTCGCGCCACAGGTAGTACCAGGTGTCTTCAAAACCCGGCGTGATGTAGTCGGGTGCCAGCCCCAGCTTGTCGGCCAGCGTGGCAGCAAAGCGTGCAGCGTCTTGGGCGGTGTAGTTGCACAGCTCGGATTCGTTGGCGAACAAGGCGGCGTTTTTCCAGATCGGCTGGCCATCTTTGCGCCAAAAAATACTCAGCGCCCAGCGCGGCAATTGCTCACCGGGGTACCACTTTCCCTGGCCAAAATGCAAGAAGCCGCC
>JANPDQ010000095.1:0-5051 GCA_031431575.1 Polaromonas sp. | reverse complement strand
GGGCTGATGGACACGCACATCGCGGTGGCGCTTGCGCATTTGCTGTTCAACGTGCCACTGGCGGTGTGGATTCTGGAGGGCTTTATGAGCGGCATTCCGCGCGAGATTGATGAAACGGCCTACATCGACGGCTATTCATTCCCCCGGTTTTTCGTCACTATCTTTTTGCCGCTCATCAAAGCGGGCGTGGGCGTGGCGGCGTTTTTCTGCTTCATGTTTAGCTGGGTCGAATTGTTGCTGGCACGCACACTGACCAGTGTGAACGCCAAGCCGATTGTTGCCACCATGACCCGCACAGTTTCAGCGTCGGGCATGGACTGGGCGACGCTTGCGGCCGCTGGCGTGCTGACCATCGTTCCGGGTGCCATCGTCATCTGGTTTGTTCGCAACTACATTGCAAAAGGTTTTGCGATGGGCCGCGTTTAACCCTTTTAATCTGGAGCAATGCACCATGTTTAGCTGGATGGCTTGGACGCTGCCGGTAGCGATATTTTTTGTTTGTATTGCGGTCATGCTGGTCGGGATGACGGTGTGGGAAATCAAGTCGCCGACCACGCTGCGACGCGGCTTTCTGCCGATGCAGACCACGCGTGGAGACCGTTTGTTTATTGGGCTGCTAAGCGCGGCATATTTGAATTTGGCATTTGTTGGCGTGAGCGGCTGGCTGGCGGTGCAGCTGGGACTTGAGGGCGATTTGTCGATCTGGTTCAGCTTCGTTGCCTCCATGGGGCTGCTGGCAGTAGTCATGCGGAAGGGTTAGCCGCTAAAAAGTGTTGGTGAATTCGGCTCGTCACTTCCCCGAAAGCCGAAACAGTTTTAACTAAGTGGAAGTTTTTTACGTCGGTAAATTCAAGGAGACAGATCATGAAGTTACGTTATTCAGCGCTGGCTATTGCAGCGTCCATGCTGGTTTGGCAAACCGCCGCTGGCGGCGAAGCAGAAGCCAAGAAGTGGATCGATAGCGAATTCCAGCCTTCTACTTTGTCCAAAGACAAACAAATGGCTGAGATGAAGTGGTTCATTGAAGCGGCCAAAAAGCTGCAGGCCAAAGGTGTCAAGGAAATCTCGGTGGTGTCTGAGACCATTACCACGCACGAGTATGAGTCAAAAACGCTTGCAAAAGCGTTTACAGAAATCACCGGTATCAAGGTGAAGCACGACCTGATTCAAGAAGGCGACGTGGTGGAAAAACTGCAAACATCCATGCAGTCAGGCAAGAGTATTTACGACGGCTGGATTAGCGATTCAGACCTGATCGGCACGCATTACCGCTACGGCAAGATATTGAATCTGACCGATTACATGGCGGGCAAAGGCAAAGAATTCACCAATCCTGATCTGGACCTAAAGGATTTCATCGGCACCAGTTTCACTACTGCGCCTGATGGCAAGCTCTACCAGCTGCCTGACCAGCAGTTTGCCAATCTGTACTGGTTTCGCGCCGATTTGTTTGCGCGCAAAGACCTGCAGGACAAATTCAAAGCCAAGTTTGGCTACGACCTGGGTGTGCCGCTTAACTGGAGCGCTTACGAAGACATTGCCGAGTTCTTTACCAACGACGTGAAGATGGTTGACGGCAAGCCGATTTATGGCCATATGGATTACGGCAAAAAAGATCCGTCACTCGGCTGGCGCTTCACCGATGCCTGGCTGTCAATGGCAGGCACTGCAGACATCGGAATTCCGAACGGTAAACCCGTCGATGAGTGGGGCATTCGCGCTTCGGCGGACGGCTGTAATCCGCAGGGTGCCTCGGTTTCGCGCGGTGGCGCTACCAATTCTCCAGCGGCAGTGTATGCATTGACCAAGTACGTGGACTGGATGAAAAAGTACTCGCCCAAGGAAGCCATTGGCATGACCTGTGGTGAAGCAGGCCCGGTTCCTGCGCAAGGCCAAATCGCGCAGCAGATCTTTTGGTACACCGCATTCACCGCAGACATGACCAAGCCTGGTTTGCCTGTTGTTAATGCCGACGGAACGCCCAAGTGGCGGATGGCTCCAGGTCCAAACGGTCCGTATTGGAAGCAGGGCATGCAAAACGGCTACCAAGACGTTGGGTCATGGACATTTTTTAAGGACCACGACGCCAACAAAGTAGCCGCCGCCTGGCTGTACGCGCAGTTCGTGACAGCAAAAACGACCAGCCTGAAGAAGACAATGGTCGGTTTGACGCCAATCAGGGAAAGCGACATTCGGTCCCAGGCCATGACGGACATGGCGCCGAAATTGGGCGGTCTGGTGGAGTTTTACCGCAGCCCAGCACGGGTGGCGTGGACCCCAACAGGAACGAACGTGCCTGACTATCCGAAGCTCGCGCAGTTGTGGTGGAAAAACGTGGCGCAAGCTGTGACGGGCGAGAAAACACCGCAAGTCGCAATGGACACTTTGGCCGAGGAAATGGATCAGGTGATGGCGCGCCTGGAGCGAGCTGGCATGGCCAAATGCGCACCCAAACTCAATCCTAAGGGCGATCCAGCCAAATACCTGAGTGACAAAGGTGCACCATGGGCAAAACTGGCAAATGAAAAACCAAAAGGTGCGACTATCAACTACGACAAGCTCTTGCAGGCATGGAAGGACGGTAAGGTTCGTTAAGAGGTGGGATCAACACATCGCGATCTGCCTGATCGCGATGTGTTTTTCGGGGTGAGCACACGGTTAAACAGGGCCAACAGATACTGATGGAACGCCGAAAAATATGCACAAGTCTGGTATTTTGCGCCTCGGAATCCCGTCGTTTTTAATGTTTAAGGCTGCAGGGAAATGATCCCAACTCAAAGCGAATTTATTCTGCCGTCGTTAGCACTTCGCCAAGAGTTGGTTGCAAGGCTGGCAACGCCACATCACTACGACGTTGCGGTAATTGGGGGCGGCGCGACTGGCCTGGGAGTTGCTTTGGATGCGGCGGCCCGCGGATTCTCGGTGGTGCTGGTCGAGTCGCATGACTTTGCCAAGGGCACGTCGTCACGCGCGACCAAGCTGGTGCATGGCGGTGTGCGTTACCTGGCGCAAGGCAATATTTCATTGGTACGAGAGGCGCTGCACGAGCGCACGACGCTGCTGGCCAATGCGCCGCACTTGGCGCAGCCGCTGGCTTTTGTCATGCCGTCGTATAAGTTTTGGGAAGCGCCGTTTTACGGTGTGGGGCTGAAGATGTATGACGCGCTGGCGGGCAAAGCCGGGCTGGGCGCCACGGAGTTTTTAAATCGCGATGAAACGCTGGCGCTGCTACCGAACAGCAAAAAACAAGGTCCTGGCGGGCAACTCAAAGGCGGGGTGAAGTACTGGGATGGCCAGTTTGACGATGCGCGACTGGCGCTGGCTTTGGCTCGCACGGCAGCAAGCAAAGGCGCATTGCTGATTAATTACTGTGCGGCCACTGGGTTGATTCACGAGGGTGGCAAAGTCACCGGCCTGCACGTTAAAGATGTCGAAACGGGTAAGGCGTATGACATCAAGGCCAAGTCGGTTGTTAATGCCACGGGGGTGTGGGTCGATCAGTTTCGTATGGAGGATGGCCGTGCAACTGGCCGCGATGTGAAGGCGATGGTGGCGCCCAGCCAGGGTGTGCATATTGTGGTTGACCGCTCCTTTTTGCCGGGCAACCACGCCATGTTGATCCCCAAAACAGCGGATGGGCGGGTGCTGTTTGCCGTGCCGTGGTTGGGCAAAACGATTTTGGGCACCACTGACACGCCGCGTGACGACGTGGTGCGTGAGCCGCTTGCGTTTAAAGAAGAAGTCGACTTCATCCTGAGTGAATCGGCTAGGTATATGACCAAAGCGCCCACTGCTGCGGACATCAAAAGCATTTGGGTGGGGTTGCGGCCACTGGTCAAACCTGCGGATGATGACGGCGACAGCACCAAGGGCCTGTCGCGCGAACATACGATTTTGGTAAGTAAAAGCGGGCTGGTCACAGTGACTGGTGGCAAATGGACAACCTATCGCGCGATGGCTGAAGACGTGCTTGACAGGTGTTTTACGGCCGATTTGTTACCTGCCAGGCCAGGCGGCGTGACGACTGAGTTAAAGCTGGTTGGTGCGCAGGCTACGAAACATGGCATCAGCGACGTGCCAGGCATTCATTTGTATGGCAGCGAAGCGGCGGCTGTGCTGGCACTGCCTGGCGCGCAAAATGAACTTGGTGGCGGCTTGACAGAGGCGATGGTGCGGTTTGCCGCCCAATTTGAATACGCTAGAACGGTTGAAGATGTGCTGGCGCGGCGCTGGCGCTTGCTGTTTTTAGATGCGGCGCTGGCCAAATCGCTCGCAGCGCAAGTTGCAGCGCTTTTGCAACAGGAAACCAGCGCCAACCCGAATCTAAAAACGTTTTTGGCACTTTGTGACCAGTATTTGCAACCGCCCGACTGATTTTCACCAAAACGCTGGTCTTTTCTTGAAGACTGATAGTCTTTTTATGCAGCCGAGTGTTGACAAGGCTAAAGAATTGAATGATACTCATGGGCTTCGCTTGAAAAAGTGAAAATTCGGACAATAGCCTAATGGAAGCTTTGCAAGTGGTTTGTAAAGTGGACGACAGGCCCAAGACTGACCAGCTTGACAAAGCTTCGCGACGCTCAAACGTCCGTTATTTGGCTAGCTGGTGCAAGTTGGGAACACATTTAAATGATTCAAACGCAATCCAAACTCGATGTTGCTGACAACACGGGTGCCAAATCCGTGATGTGCATCAAAGTGCTGGGCGGCTCCAAGCGCCGGTACGCCAGCGTTGGTGACGTCATCAAAGTCAGCATCAAAGAAGCCGCTCCCCGTGGCCGCGTCAAAAAAGGCGAGGTTTACAGCGCAGTGGTTGTTCGCACCGCCAAGGGCATTCGCCGTGGCGATGGTTCGCTGGTCAAATTCGACGGCAACGCAGCAGTGTTGCTCAACGCCAAGCTGGAGCCTATTGGCACCCGCATCTTCGGACCAGTGACGCGCGAGTTGCGCACTGAAAAGTTCATGAAGATCGTGTCCCTGGCTCCTGAAGTTCTGTAAAGGCACGTCATGAACAAAATTCGCAAAGGCGATGAAATCATCGTCATCACAGG
>JANPDQ010000094.1:0-2258 GCA_031431575.1 Polaromonas sp. | reverse complement strand
GGCCAAAGCCGCAGCCTACTCGTGTGAAGACGCCGACCAAACGCTGTGTGTTCACCACGTGCTGTGGCCGCGATTGCAGGCCAACGACAAACTGCGCTTTATTTACGATCTTGAAATCAAAAGCAGCGAAAGTCTTTATCGCATTGAGCGCAACGGCGTGTTGATTGACGGGCCGATGCTGGCCAACCAAAGCGGTGAGCTGGGCCAGCGACTGGTGCAGCTTGAAACTGAAGCCTACGAGATTGCTGGACAGCCCTTTAACCTGGGCAGCCCCAAGCAGTTAGGCGAAATTTTCTTCGACAAGCTGGGTATGCCGGTCATTAAAAAAACGCCGAGCGGCGCGCGCAGTACCGACGAAGAAGTGCTGGAAAAGCTGGCCGAAGACTACCCGCTGCCCGCCAAGCTGCTGGAGCACCGCAGCCTGTCAAAACTCAAGGGCACGTACACCGACAAACTTGCCCAGCTAGCCTTACCCAGGACTGGCCGCGTGCACACCCACTACGCGCAAGCTGTGGCTGTAACAGGCCGCCTGAGCAGCAACGACCCCAACCTGCAAAACATACCGGTAAAAACCGCTGAAGGCCGCCGCGTGCGCGAAGCCTTTGTTGCACCTAGTGGCAGTGTGATTGCGAGTGCCGACTACTCACAAATCGAGCTGCGCATCATGGCGCACATCAGTGAAGATACAGCGCTGCTGAGTGCGTTTACGCAGGGTATTGACGTACACCGCGCCACAGCAGCTGAGGTGTTTGGGGTGGCGGTTAATGCCGTGAGCAGCGAGCAGCGCCGCTACGCGAAGGTGATCAACTTCGGGTTGATTTATGGCATGAGCAGCTTTGGCCTGGCGCGTAATTTGGGCATTGAAACCAAGGCAGCAGCGGCGTATATCGACACCTATTTTCAGCGTTACCCCGGCGTTAAAAACTACATGGACGCCACCAAACTTTCAGCCAAGTCCAAAGGCTATGTCGAAACCGTTTTTGGCCGCCGCTTGTACCTGCCAGAAATCAATTCACCGAACGGCCCGCGCCGCGGCGGCGCAGAGCGCGCCGCTATTAATGCGCCGATGCAGGGCACGGCAGCAGACCTTATCAAACTCAGCATGAATGCAGTGCTTGACGTACTGGACAAGGAAAACCGCAAAACCAAAATGATCATGCAGGTGCACGACGAGCTGGTGTTTGAGGTGCCGCAGGATGAAGTCGAATGGGTGCGGGTGGAGATTCCGCGCTTGATGGCCAGTGTGGCGGAGCTGAAGGTCCCGCTGCTGGCTGAAATTGGGGTGGGCGAGAACTGGGAAAAAGCGCACTGATTTGCGCGCGAAAATGCCGCTGAATATGCGTTTTTAAGTCTTATTGGCCTCTAGCACAATAAATACAGGCGCAAGTAGCTATTAATAGCATAGCGACTAACGCCTGGAGCCGCTCCCGGACGGCGTTCCCGCCAGACCAAATTGCTGCCATGCCCGGCGCAGTTGCGTGTCTGACGTGAAGCCCGCCACCTGCGCCGCATTCGTCACGTTGTGCCCACTCCGCAGCGCGGCCTCCGCTGTGGCCAGCCGAATGCCGCGCAGAAAGTAAAGAGGCGCAACGCCGGCGTGCTCAGTAAACAAGCGCGTCAAATGCCTTGGTGAGGTGTGGGCAACGTCAGCCATAGCGGCCAAGTTCCAGTCGTGTGCAGGCTGCTGGCTCACCGCGTCCTGCACCCGGTGCAGGGCAGGGTGCAGGTGGTTGCGATGGTCTAAAAAGGGCGATAGCTCTGGGTCGTGCGGCCCACGGCGCAGCGGCATGACCATAATTTGCGCCACTTGCGCGGCAACGGCTGGCCCGCAATTCCTGGCGATCAAATGCAGCGTCAAGTCCATTCCCGTAGTCACACCCGCGCTGCTGTGCACCGGCCCGTCTTCAACAAACACGCGGTTGCTGACGACTTCGCACCGGGGTTCCGCCGCTTGCAGTTCTTCAAGATGGTGGTGGTGCGTTGTTACCCGCCGCCCATTGAGCAAGCCAGCGTGCGCCGCCAGCACCGCGCCTGCGCACACCGTGACCAGCTCTAGCTGATGCGCTTTTAGCCGCAAACCGCGCAACCAGTGCAGCAGGGCTCGAGTGGGCTCAGAGGTGACGTCCACAGCGTTGCCCGGCTGTCCTACCAGCACGACCCAGGCGGCGCTGGGCAACTTCTCGGGCAGCTTGGCGAGTCCCGTTAGCTGCACCCCGACAGAACTCACCGCATCTGGCGCGGGGCCGACAAATTGCAGC
>JANPDQ010000093.1:0-8199 GCA_031431575.1 Polaromonas sp. | reverse complement strand
GGCGCAAATGGCATGCTGCGCAGCCGTGGCGCAGATGGCATGCTGCGCGGCGGCTTCGTCCATGCTGGCCGCAGGCTCAATGCGCAAGGCTTGCAGTGCGATCCAGCGCATGGAGCGGCTTTCTCAAAATGTCTGATAAATCAAACAACACCGGTGCAGGTTCGGGCGCATGCTGGCGAACACGCTCGCCGCTAGCGGCCAGCAGCGCGGCCAGCCGGGGCGGGCGGGTGTCTATCAGCACCGGCGCCGCCAAAAGCGGACCACGGCGCTTGAACACGTCAATTTGCAGGTTGTGGATGCTTTGCGCAATGCCCGCCAACTTGATGCGCAACGGCGCGGGCGATGCATCGTGCTGCGCCTGCAGGGGCCTGAAGACAAACAGCAATTTGTTGTGGCTAAGCGCTGCGATTTGCAAGCGCCGCAAATGCGCGCTGCGTGCATCGGGCAGCCAGGCCAAAACCGCGTCTACGTCTGCACATTGCAGTGCCTCACGCGTGGCCCACAGCATGGCGGGGCCGTCGTTTTTAACGGTACTTTTGACAGAACTGATGCTCAGCAGGCGCTGCATGTTGATCTGGCGTGCGCCCAGTGCCGGGCCAAACGGACAATACGGCGCGCCCACCAGCACCACCAGGCCAGAAGGCGATGCAGCTTGCAGCGCACTGATTGCAGGCGCGACCAAACCCCATTCATGCTGGCCCGGCTTGCCTTGCAGCACCTCCGTCATCGCGCCACACGGCCAGCCGCCGCCGGGCAGCACGCGGCTTAATTCCGCATAGCCGGTAGCCACGGTTTGCACGCTGGCCCCACCCGTACGCCAGGCGTTAGCCAGCTCGCCCGCGCGCCAGACGTGAGGAATATCAATGATTTTGGAAGTTGTGGTCACGCTGAAAGTTGTTAAAGCACTGTATTTTTACTGTTTTTATGTACAGTAGTTTGCCTGACTTTTCAACTTTGGCAAGCGCGTTTTACAACCCGGTTTAAAGCCGCAACAGGCTGATATACGGCGCTATCTTTTTAAAAATTCATCCTTCATCCGTCATCCTTAATCCTTCATCCCTCGTCCACTTACTTAACCGCTGCACCAACGCGCAACTCGCCCATACCTTTATTTTTTTACCGCCAGCCAAACGTACATCGTATAAAATTTAGATGTACATGAAAGGTTTTTATGTCTATCTCAATTGCTCAATTACGCCAGCAACTGTCTTTTTTAATTCAAGCAGCCCAAAGCGCACCGCAAGTCATTACCAAACGCAACACGCCTGTGGCCGTGCTGGTGTCTGCCGACTACTTCAAACGTACTGAGTCGGTTGCGCTTGGCACAGACGGTTTTCATGGCAAATTGATGGCGCTGCGCCAGGTCCACCCCCCGCTCGATGACATTGGGATCCCTGGCTCAGCTGAAGATTCAGCCAGGGCTCGCACCGCCGCCTGGACGCGCAGCAACAACTTCGCAAGCAACGAATAAACACCATGGCGCAAACTGTTTACTTGGCAGATACCAATGTGGTCAGCGAGCTGGTCAAAAAATCCCCTAGCGCACTGGTCATGCAGTGGCTCCAATCCATTGACCTGCTGGCCATATCAGCCGTAACAATCGAGGAAGCACATTTTGGCTTTGCCTGGCAGCCCAATGCGCGCAAACTCAATTTATTCAATGCGGTGGTGCAAAACCTGCACGCGGTTTACCCCATTACTGAAGCGATTGCCCAACGTGCGGGCATATTGCGTGGCCAATTTCAGGCGCAAGGCGTAGTTCGAGCCGCGCCAGATATGCTGATTGCAGCAACCGCGCAGGAATACCAGCTAATCATCGCCACCCGCAATGTGCGAGATTTTGTGGGTTGCGGGGTGCAAGTTTTGAATCCGTTTGAGGAGGTGATGTAAAGAGCGACTTAAAGCCTGAGAGAGCCCATCAACACAAGCAAAGTAGACGATAAAACTGGTCAAAAATCGTTTAACTTGGATTCAAAGCCTGTTTTAAACCATGTTTCAACAACAAAATTTACTGACCGAAAACGGTGAGGTGGTAATCCTGGCGCCAGGCGTTTATTTGTTGCCACGCGCAGCCGACGGCCAGGCGTTGCTGGCTGAAATAGCCAAAATCGCAGAGGCTGCGCCCTTTCGCCACATGGCAGTCAGCGGCGGCAAAGCCATGTCTGTAGCCATGACCAATTGCGGCGACCTCGGCTGGACCAGCAGCTCTAGCGGCTACCAGTACACGCGCTGCGACGCTCAAACAGGCACGCCCTGGCCCGCCATGCCAGCGGCTTTTAAACAACTGGCCGGCAGCTGCGCCTTGAGGTGCGGATTTGCTGGCTTTGAGCCCGATGCCTGCCTGATCAACCGCTATCTAGGGCCCGCCCACATGGGCCTGCACCAGGACAAGGACGAGCGCGACTTCAGCCAGCCCATCGTGTCGGTATCTCTCGGTGCCAGCGCTACTTTTTTACTCGGCGGCAACCAGCGCAAGGGCAAAGTTCAAACCATTGAACTGAACGACGGCGATGTGCTGGTTTGGGGCGGCATTGCGCGGCTTTATTTCCACGGCGTACGCTCGCCAATCGCCAACGCCAGCGGGCAAACGCCAGTACGTACCAATTTGACTTTTCGCAAGGCGGGGTAGGCCGTGCTGCAACCGAAGCTTGAGCAAAAGTTACATCGATAATCAACGCATGAATCCCCTGCTTTCCAAACTGCAACCCTATCCATTTGAGCGGCTGCGAGCTCTGCACGCTGGCATCACGCCCAATCCAGCCTACAAGCCAATCAGCCTGGGCATGGGCGAGCCGCGCCACGCTACGCCGCAGCTGGTCAAAGACGCAATTACGGCAAACCTGGCCGGCCTGGCCAGCTACCCCGGCACGCTGGGCGAGCCGAAATTGCGCGACACGATTAGCGACTGGCTAAAGCGCCGCTATGACTTGAAGGTAGATGCGGCCACGCAAATTTTGCCTGTCAACGGCTCGCGAGAGGCGCTGTTTGCGCTGGCACAAATGGTGATTGATCCGGGTAAAGCTAACAACCGACTGCCGCCGGGCTGCCCCAATGCGGGCGACGCCCCTATTTCAATTGAAAGGGGCAGCGAATCGCCAAAGGCACACGAAGTGGGGAACGTGGGGGCAATAGTCGTTTGCCCAAATCCGTTCTATCAAATTTATGAAGGCGCTGCGCTCTTGGCAGGTGCTGATGTCCACTTCGTACCCAGCGATCCAGCGCGCAACTTTGCGATTGACTATTCAGGTGTGTCGCAAGAAGTCTGGGCCAAAACGCAGCTGCTGTTCGTCTGCTCTCCGGGCAACCCGGCGGGCGCGGTGATGACCCTGGCTGTGTGGAGGATGCTTTTTGACTTAAGCGTACGTTACGGATTTGTGATTGCCTCAGACGAGTGCTACAGCGATATTTATTTCAGGAACGAGCCGCCGCTGGGCGGGTTGCAGGCTGCGGCGCAACTTGGCAGGCACGATTTTAAGAATCTGATTGCCATGACCAGCCTGTCAAAACGCAGCAATGTACCCGGCCTGCGCAGCGGTTTTGTGGCGGGCGATGCGGCGCTTATCAAACCGTTTTTGCTGTACCGCACCTACCACGGCAGCGCCATGAGCCCGGTCGTGCAAGCGGCCAGCGCAGCTGCGTGGGCAGACGAAGCCCATGTGCTGGAGAACCGCGCCAAATACCGCGCCAAGTTTGCCCAAGTCACGCCGCTGCTGGCCGCCGTGATGGATGTGGCGTTACCCGATGCCGGGTTTTATTTATGGGCCAGCGTGCCAGAGGCGTTCAAGGGCGACGACGAAGCCTTTTCAAGCGGGCTGTTCGCTGCCTACAATGTGGTGGTTTTGCCCGGCAGTTACCTCGCGCGCGACTTCAATGCAAGCAATCCGGGCAAGGGCCGAATCCGCATGGCGCTGGTGGCTGAAACCGCTGAGTGTGTTGAAGCCGCGCAAAGAATCGTTCAATTTATCCAATCCGCAAAAGCATAGACACATGACCACAGACAACACGAAGCTAGAAGCCACCATCAACGCCGCTTGGGAAGACCGTGCCAACCTGGCAATCGCCACCGCACCCAAAGACATCCTCGAAGCCATTGAAAGCACGATTGCCCAGCTCAACGGCGGCCACATTCGCGTGGCCACCCGCCAGGGCGTTGGCCAGTGGACGGTGCACCAGTGGATTAAAAAAGCTGTGCTGCTGAGCTTTCGCCTGACCGACAACGCCGTGATGCGCGCTGGCGATTTGGGCTTTTTTGACAAGGTAAAAACCAAGTTCAGCAACCTCGACGACACGCAAATGCGCGCTGCCGGTGTGCGCGTTGTGCCGCCCGCCGTAGCCCGGCGCGGCAGCTATATTGCCAAGGGCGCGATTTTGATGCCGAGCTACGTCAACATTGGCGCGTATGTTGATGAAGGCACGATGGTCGACACCTGGGCTGCAGTTGGCTCATGCGCACAAATCGGCAAAAACGTGCACCTGTCGGGCGGCGTCGGCATTGGCGGCGTACTGGAGCCCATGCAGGCCAACCCGACCATCATTGAAGACAACTGCTTTATTGGCGCGCGCTCGGAAGTCGTAGAAGGCGTCATTGTTGAAGAAAACTCGGTGCTGTCGATGGGCGTGTACATCGGCCAGAGCACACCCATCTATGACCGCGAGCTGGATACCGTCAGCTACGGCCGCGTGCCGGCCGGGTCGGTGGTGGTTTCTGGCAACATGCCCAAAGCGGGCGGCAAGTATTCACTGTACTGCGCTGTGATTGTGAAAAAAGTGGATGCCAAAACGCGTGCAACGACGAGCCTGAATGACTTGCTGCGCGATTGAGTGAAGACCGACGATTTTGAACAAGGAGATCAGGAGGTCGAGGAGTAAGGAAAGATAAATTTTTCTTTTTTGTCTTTGCGCCTTGAACTCTTTGATCTCTTTGTGAAATAGTTTTTTTGACTTTATAAGTGGGCTGAAGCAATGAGCACAATGCAGAAAATTTTGCACCTGATGGCCGAGAAAAAGGCATCAGATGTGTACCTGTCAGCCCACTCCCCGGCACTGATAAAAATCAATGGTCAGGCGGTGCCGATCAACAACCAGGTACTGCCTGCCGATGCGCCTCTTGCGTTGCTGTCTGAAGTATTACCGCCTGAGCGCATCGAAGAGCTGCGCGAAATGGGCGAGATGAACATGGCGCTCCCACTAATTGGAGTCGGTAATTTTCGTATCAGCGGGTTCAGGCAGCGCGGCACTTTTGCTTTCGTAATTCGGTTTATTCCCAACGAAATTCCGCCGCTTGACACGCTGGGCGTGCCGCCGATCTTGACTGACCTGATCATGGAAAAGCGCGGCTTGCTTCTGATGGTGGGCGCAACCGGTGCAGGCAAAAGCACCACGCTGGCGTCGATGATTGACTACCGCAACGCCACCACACTTGGCCATATTTTGACGATTGAAGACCCAGTCGAGTTTTTGTTCACCAACAAAAAATCAGTCGTCAACCAGCGTGAAGTTGGCAGCGACACCCAATCGCTTCAAGTAGCACTGAAAAACGCGCTGCGCCAGGCCCCCGATGTGATTTTGATTGGCGAAATCCGCGACCGCGAAACCATGTCTGCTGCAATTGCCTACGCCCAGTCGGGCCACCTGTGCCTGGCCACCATGCACGCCAATAACTGCTACCAGGCACTCAACCGGATTTTGAGTTTTTACCCGGTAGAGGTGCGCAACACCATGCTGGGCGACCTCGCAGCCGCCATGAAGGCCATCATCTCGCAGCGGCTGCTGCGCACCGTAGCGGGCAGCCGTACGCCTGCGGTTGAAGTCATGCTCAACACCAAACTGATTGCTGAGTTGATCGAAAAAGGTGACTTTTCAGGCGTCAAGGAAGCAATGGAAAAATCTATGGCCGAAGGCTCACAAACCTTTGAGCAAGATATTGCCCAGATGATTGCTGAAGGCACTGTTGCGCGCAAAGAGGGCCTGCTGCATGCCGACTCGCCGACCAACCTGATGTGGCGGCTTGAAAACGACTTTCATCTGGCTTCAAAAGCTGCTGCCGAGCAGCCTGACGACCATGACGACATGGCCTCATTCACCGAAATTACGCTGGACGTACATGCAGAACGCGGCTCCAAGTACGGCACCACCGGTTTTACGGTACTTTGAGCTTTTCAGCTAAGGGCTGGTTGTGACGGTCATTGAACTGATTGAAGACACGGCCCAAAAACTGACCGCCGCCGGTTTAACGCTGGCCAACGGTTTTGGCCAAGGCACCTTGAATGCATTCGACGAAGCAGCGTGGCTGGTGCTGTGGCGTCTTGGTTTGCCGCTGTATGACCTGGATTTAGTGTCAAGTCAGCCTGTAGCCCAATTAAATCAGGCGCAAGTAGCTACTCTTTTGGAAGCACGCATTGCTACCCGCAAGCCACTTGCTTACCTGACGAATGAAGCCTGGCTGCAAGGTGTGGCGTTTTATGTCGATGAACGGGTGATCATTCCGCGCTCTTTTATTGCCGAGCTGCTGGTGGACGAAAGCATTGACCCGTGGCTGAGTGACAAGACGCAGAAAGTGCTAGACCTGTGTACCGGCAATGGCAGTTTGGCTGTTCTGGCAGCGATGGCCTACCCCGATGTGGCGATTGATGCCGCCGACATCAGCAAGGACGCTTTGGCCGTTGCCCGCATCAATGTAGACAAGCATGATTTGGCGGCGCGCATTGCACTGATCGAGTCGGACGCTTTAGCCGCCTGCAAGGATAGCTACGATTTGATTTTGTGTAATCCGCCCTATGTGAATGCCAAAACCATGGCCGCGCTGCCTGCTGAATTCAAGGCAGAACCTGAGCTTGCGCTGGCAAGCGGGAAAGACGGCATGGACTTTATTCGGCAGCTGCTACTAACAGCGGCCGCTCATATGAGCGAAAATGCGGTGTTGGTCCTGGAAATAGGCAACGAGCGCGAAAATTTTGAACGTGCCTTCACATCGTTAGAGCCTTTGTGGTTCGAGACAAGCGGTGGTCCAGACCAGGTGTTGTTGCTAACCCGGCAGCAACTGCTTTTTCCATAACAAACGAAGTCATTCACCGCAGAGGCGCAGAGAACGCAGAGGGCCGCAGAGTAAGACTAAAAAGTTTTTTTCTCCCTCGTCTTACTCCGCGTTCTCTGCGCCTCTGCGGTGAATGTCTTTTGTATTTGAACCTTTTCTATGATTACCCTTAAAAATGTGGTGCTGCGTCGCGGTGCCAAAGTGATTCTTGACAGCGCTTCTGTCACCCTGAACCCGGGCGAAAACATCGGTCTGGTCGGGCGCAATGGCGCGGGCAAGTCGTCGCTGTTTGCCATGCTCAACGGTACGCTGCATGAGGACGGCGGCGAATTTTTCATCCCCGCCCAGTGGCGCATGGCGCAGGTTGCGCAGGACATGCCCGAAACCGAGCAAAGCGCTACCAGTTACGTGATTGAAGGCGATGTGGTGCTGCTGGCCGCCCAAACCGAAGTGACCGACAGCGAGGCGAGCGGCGACGGTGACCGCATGGCCCACGCCTATATGGAGCTGTACGACGCTGGCGCACACGATGCGGAAGCGCGGGCGCAAGCGCTTATTTTGGGCCTGGGTTTTAAGGTTTCTGAGCTGAACAACCCAGTCAACAGCTTTTCAGGCGGCTGGCGCATGCGACTGCAACTGGCGCGTGCGCTGATGTGCCCGTCAGACCTGCTGCTGCTTGACGAGCCGACCAACCACCTGGACTTGGATGCGCTGGTATGGCTGGAGGCCTGGTTAAAACGCTACCAGGGCACCATGCTGGTGATTAGCCATGACCGTGAATTCCTTGATGCGGTAACGGATGTCACAGTACACATTGAAAGCGCCAAGCTCACCCGCTACGGTGGCAACTACAGCAAGTTTGAAGACCTGCGCGCCGAACAGATGGCGCTGCAACAAGGCGCATATTCCAAGCAGCAAGACAAAATCGCCCACCTGCAAAAGTTTATTGCCCGCTTCAAAGCCAAAGCCAGCAAGGCCAAGCAGGCGCAAAGCCGGGTCAAAGCGCTTGACCGCATGGAAAAAATCGCCCCGCTGCTGGCTGAGGCCGATTTCACGTTTGAATTTAAAGAACCCGCCAACTTGCCCAACCCAATGCTGTCAATGCAAAACGCATTCTTCGGCTACCCCGCGCCTGTTGACGCGCCAGCGGGCACGCCGCCCACCGT
>JANPDQ010000092.1:0-3089 GCA_031431575.1 Polaromonas sp. | reverse complement strand
AAGTGGAAACCGGCGACACCGACCGCGGTAAAGCCACCCCAGCCCGGCGCGACTCTGATGAAGAGTCGGCGATTTGATCGACCCCATGGAGCAGCAGCCCGTATCAACTGCAGGTGTGTCGGTTTACGACGCCCGTCCGTTCTTTGAAAAAGCATTGCAGCACGGCGTGCAGCACAACATCATCAGCGCTGAAAAGTTAGAGGCGATTTGTGCAGATGCACCAAAGGGAATGGTGCAAATTGCGCGTTACTTTGGCACCGAGTTCTTGCGCCCAGATCTTGAAAAAGCCAAAGACCGCATGGTCAATCTGGTGAGTTTGTACCTGGAACACACCTATGGCGGTGATGTGCAGCAGGCCGCAGCGGCGCTTGCCGAGCACTCGTTTTTATCGCGCTCCAAGGGCGGCTCAGACCTGCTCAAGGCCATGATTGCCATGCCGCAAAACAGCCATTTCGGCATGAATGAGCGCGGCGGTTTTACTGACGAGCATATTCCGCAGCTCGCCAAGTGGGCGCTGTGCAGCCTGGCCGACTACCAGGCAGAGCTGGCCAAGCGCGAGCAAGTGGCGCTGGTGATTGATGCCGCTCTGTGGATGGCTGATGCCTTGGGTCTGGATGCAGATAACCTGGAAGAAGCAGGTAAAGATGCCGAGGCTGTGATTCGCACCGCTCTGTTGGCAGTGGCCACGCGCGGCACAAAGCTGCCCGATTGGGTAGGCTTTGAAAAGATGGTGCTGGCGCTGCGTAAAAAGTACGGCGCGAACCCATCGGATTTCAGCCTCAGTCTTCCGAAAAATCTGCCGCCTGCGTTTCGCCCAGTGGTTGAAGCCGCCCGGCAGTCGGTGTTGGGCGATGCGCCCAAGCTGCTCGACGCCAATTTGCCACCCCGCAAATTGTTCGACCAAACGCCGGCTTTCATGGGCCGCTACTTCTGGCTCGAAGATGCCTTGAGTGAGGTTGACCACCACGACCGCTCCACCTTCGGTGCGTGGGAGAAATTTACCGGCGGTAATTCAGACGACGGCTCGCTGCTCACCTTGTTTTTTTGCTTGGCTGCACATGCCGCGCCCAAAACACTGCTCACTGAAAAAAGCGCCGCAACGCTGATTCGCAAGGTGAAAAAAGCGGGGTTTAAACCTGAAGCCGCAAGCGACTACATTGCGGCGTACGCACCTGCCCAATACCAAAACGACTATGCGCAGTTGTGGACCAACTTTGTGGGTGATGCCGGGCCATTGCTTAAAAGCGATGTGGTCGGAAGCTTTGAAGATGCACTGGCTTTACTGCGCCGTGAGTGCAATGTGCAGGCTACAAAATCCGGTTAAACCAGGCCAGCGACAGCCCAGCTGACAACAGTGCAAAAGCTGCTGCAACCAAAGCCAGCAGGCCTGAGATTTCAGTTTCTTTTTTCACCACCGTCAAGCGTGAACTGAGCGACTCATAGACCTTTTTTAAATCAGCCGCTGTGCCCGCATAAAAGTATTGCGCCTGGGTGTCTCGGGCAATGGCTTTCAGGGTGACTTCGTCGAGTTTGACACGCATTGACCAGCCTTCAAATCCAATCGTTTCGCCATCGACTGTGCCAACGCCGACGGTATACACCCTTACCCCTCGGTCCGCCGCTGCCCTTGCCGCGTCCACGGAGTCCACGCCAGTCATGCGTTGTCCGTCTGTTAGCAAAATGATAGCTGCTGAAGCGTAGGATCCGGGCGCTACAGGCACAAAAGGCTTGATTTCTTTGCCGTCTTTGCCCAGTTGGGGTGCCTGGTCAATCGCCACGCCGCGCGCCTTGTCGCGGCCCGCCATCATGGACTGAATGTCAATGCCCGCGTCAGGGAACAGCTCGGCCAGCGACACCACAATGCCGATGCCAAAGGCGGTGCCGCGCTGGAGCTGAAATTTATCAATCGCAGCGACCAAGTCTTCCCGGCTCAGCGTTGGCGGCTGCACCACTGACGCTGTACCTGCAAAAGCGACGATACCCACACGTATGTTGCGCGGCAGCTCTGCCAAGAAAGCCTTGGCGGCGTCTTGCGACGCCACCAGCCGGTTGGGCTTGACATCAGTGGCGCGCATACTGCCTGACACGTCCATGGCTAACATGATGGTTTGCTGGTCAGACGGCAGGGTGATAACGGCAAACGGCCGCGACGCTGCAACCAACATGCAGCCAAGCGCGAGCAAAAACAAGAACGGCGGAACATGGCGGCGAATGCTTTGGCCTTTGCCCATGGCCTCGCGCACGATAGACAAACTGGCATAGCGCAGGGTGACTTTTTTCTTGCGCCGCAGCAGCCAAATGTACAGCAGCACCAGCAGCGGCAAAAGCAGCAGCAGCCAGAGGAATTCAGGCCAGAGGAAGGTCATGATGGGGGTCATGGGTGTGGTCTTTTTAAAAGCGCTTACTTTGTGCTGTAAAGCAGATTTCTAAGCTGCCAGCCTTAAATGCGCGGGTAGCCGTTTGCCTGCAGCGGCCCTGCTACGCTGCTTGCGAAGGTCGGTAAAACGCATCAGCGCGTTGACCAGGTCGCTGTCGGTGGCCAGCTCCAGTGTGTCTACGCCAGCGCGCATCAACGATTGGCGAAGCACGGATTCACGCTGGGCTGCAATTTGTGCAAAGCGCTTGCGAAAACCCGCATCGTGCGTGTCCACCATCAGCTGCTCGCCGGTTTCCGCATCCACCATGGGAATCAGGCCGAGGTCGGGCAGCTCAAGCTCCAGCGGGTCAAGCAACCGAACCGCCACCACTTCATGGCGTTGCGCGAGCATGCCGAGTGGCTTTTCCCAGCCCGCTTCGCTGATAAAGTCCGACACCACAAAAATGGTCGAGCGCCGCCGGATTTGCCGCGCTGCAGATTCAAGCAGTTCGTGCAGGCGGGTCGGCCCTGACGGTACGGCGGCTTGCCGGTTTTGTAGTGTGTGCAGCAGGTCAAGCACGTGCTTTCGGCCACCACGCGCAGGCACAACTTTTTCTACCCCTGCACCGTACAGCATGGCGCCTACGCGGTTGCCATGGCGCGTTAGCACGCTGGCCAGTGCGCCCACAAAATCGCTGGAAATGCTGCGCTTGCGCTGCTCGCCCGAGCCAAA
>JANPDQ010000091.1:0-1806 GCA_031431575.1 Polaromonas sp. | reverse complement strand
AGCGGTATTTATCAACGTGGTGATGCGCTACGGTTTTGGCAGCGGAATTGCCGCCAGCGAAGAGCTGAGCCGCCTGCTGTTTGTATGGATGGTGTTTATTGGCGCGACCGCAGCTTACCCAGCCGGTGAGCACATGGCGTTTACCGCTCTGGTCGGCGCGCTGCGGCACAAACCACTTGCGTTTGTCGCAATGACGCTGCTGATCAGGCTGCTCGTTATTTTGGGCTGTTCTTTGATCGCTTGGGGCGCGTGGCAACAGGTGCTGGTTGGCCTTGACAGCCGCTCGGTAGTGATGGGCTACCCAACTGCGCTTTTGCCACTTCCCGCTTTTCTGTGCTGCCTCGCTATCGGCGTCATGGCCTTCATCGAGCTGGTGCGCCGAACGCCGCTTTACCTGGGCGTTGAGCCCGACATGGAGTAAGCGCGATGACCAACGAAGGCTTTGCATTTATTATTTTCTCAGTAGGCATGCTCGCGCTGATGGGCATAGGCATGAACATGGCGCTGGCGCTGGTGTTAACTGGCGCTGCCATGGCTTGGGTATTGGGCTTTTCCGATACGCAACTGCTGGCGCAAAACCTGGTAGGTGGTGTCGACAGTTTTGCGCTGCTGGCGGTGCCGTTTTTTATTCTGGCAGGAGAGCTGATGAACACCGGCGGCATCAGCCGCCGCATCATTGACATGGCGCAGGCTTGGGTCGGTCATATTCACGGTGGGCTGGGCTATGTGGCAATTGCAGCGGCCATAATGCTGTCCGCGATGTCGGGCTCGGCACTGGCCGATGCAGCTGCATTGGCCACGATTGTGCTGCCCATGATGCGCAAAAACGGCTACCCGCTCAACACCTCGGCAGGGTTAATTGCTGCAGGCGGCGTCATCGGTCCGATTATTCCGCCTTCGATGGCGTTTGTGATTTACGGCGTAACCACCAACACGTCAATTTCAGCGCTGTTTGTGTCAGGCATTGTTCCGGGTTTGATCATGGGGCTGGGGCTTGTCATTGCGTGGCGCTTGCAGGTTCGCAATATATCGCTGCCATCAGTTCCACCCATGCCCATGAAAGAGCGGCTGCGCGTAACTGCCCGGGCTTTTTGGGCACTGCTGATGCCAGTCATCATCATTGGCGGAATGAAAAGTGGTGTTTTCACGCCTACTGAAGCCGCTGTGGTCGCTGCTGTTTACGCAATGTTCATCTCGTTTTTCATTCACCGCGAAATGGTGCTGGGCGATTTAAGCGGCGTATTTATCAAGGCCGCTAAAACGACTTCGGTGGTGATGTTTTTATGCGCGGGCGCGCAGGTCACTGGCTACATGGTGACGCTGGCAGACATGCCGTCAACGCTTGGCGGCTGGCTCGGTCCCATGATTGAAAATCCGCGCGTTTTGATGCTTGCCATGATGCTAGTGTTGGTACTGGTGGGCACTGCGCTGGACTTGACACCCACCATTTTGATTTTTGCACCCGTCATGCTGCCAATCGCGGTGAAGGCAGGCATTGACCCGGTGTATTTCGGTTTGATGTTTGTGCTCAACGGCTCAATTGGGCTCATCACACCGCCGGTGGGTACGGTGCTCAATGTGGTCGCAGGCGTTGGCCGAATACGGCTGGAAGACGTCGTCAAAGGGGTGAATCCCTTTTTGATTACGTACGTAATTATTTTGGCCATTTTTGTGCTTTTCCCGCAAATCGTGACGGCGCCAGTCGCGTGGATGCGCTGACTTTTCCCCCTGACTTTTCAACCACAACCAACGGAGACTTTTATGACCCGCTTACACAATGTATTTAGACGTACCCTGATTGCTGCA
>JANPDQ010000090.1:0-2184 GCA_031431575.1 Polaromonas sp. | reverse complement strand
CGCATCGCCAGCGGATTACCGCCAAACGTCGTGCCGTGGTTGCCGGGCTTGAAGATATGCGCAGCTTTTGGCCCGCACACCACCGCGCCAATCGGCACGCCAGAGCCCAGCCCCTTGGCCAGCGGCATCACGTCAGGCTTGATACCCGACCACTGGTGCGCAAACCATTTGCCCGTGCGGCCCATGCCGCATTGCACTTCGTCAATCATCAGCAGCCAGTTGCGCTCGTCGCACAACTTGCGTACATCACGCAGGTACTGGTCATTCATCGGGTGCACGCCGCCTTCACCCTGAATGGCTTCAAAAAACACAGCCGTCACGTTAGGGTTGCCAGCGGTCGCTTTTTTAATGGCTTCAATGTCGTTCAGCGGCACGCGAATAAAACCTTCCACCAGCGGGCCAAAACCCGCTTGCACTTTGGGGTTGCCGGTGGCGCTGAGTGTGGCAATGCTGCGGCCATGAAAGGCTTTTTCATAGACCACTACTTCAGGACGCTCAATGCCTTTGTCGTGGCCAAATTTGCGGGCGAGTTTTAGTGCCGCCTCGTTCGCTTCAAGCCCAGTGGAGCAGAAAAATACGTTCTCCAGCCCAGACAATTCCACCAGCTTGGCCGCCAGAGTTTCTTGCAGCGGTACGTGGTAGTAGTTAGAGCAATGAATCAGCTGGGTAAGCTGGTGCTGCAGCGCGGGCACCAGCTTGGCGTGGTTGTGGCCCAGCGTGTTGACGGCGATGCCGCCCAACGCGTCAAGGTAGCGCTTGCCGTTCACGTCCCACACATGGCAGCCCTGGCCGTGCGACATGGCAATGGGCAAACGGCCATAGGTGTTCATCACGTGCGGTGAAGCAGCTTCGATGTGGTGGGGCAGGGCAGCGGTCATGGGTGGCTCCAGGCGTTACGTAAATTCAAACGAATTGGGATTTTAGGGCTAGACCGTGGCGCAGCACTTGCCGATTTCGCATCACTGTTATGCGCGCAGTTTTAGGGCGAGTTAAATCTGGTCTTCTATAAGAGGTGATAATTGTGCAGTGCAACAAAGCTCCATCAAAGAAGTCTTCATCCAGGGTGTCACCCGAGACGGCAAAACCTTTCGCCCAAGCGACTGGGCTGACCGGCTGTGTGGTGTGATGAGCCCTTTTCGCCCCGGTGGCCCGCAACCAGGCAGCCACTTGACCTATTCGCCGTGGTGCATCCCCACGTTTGTGGACGGCGTGCGGTGCGTGGTGGTGAACGCTGCGCTGCGCGACGCGGAGCCGATGGCCTGGGACTTCGCCATCAACTTTGCCAAAGACAATGATTTGCAGATGGTGGAGGCTTGTCTTTTGCCTGACTTACTTCCTGGCGCGGGGACGAATTCGGGGAGTTGATCAGTTTGGCGACAGAGCAACAGGGGCTTCGCCTGTCTGTTGGTCTGTCCCGCAAACGTTTTCGGATTTTCGGGTGCAAGTGAAGTCGCGCATTGCGCGATTTTGCTTAGCAAAACAAAAAAGCCGTCTTTCGACGGCTTTTTCTCTTCACTTGCAGCGCACCCTACAAAACGGCGGAGGGCTTATCAAGGCCTTCCGGGCTAGTTTGCAGCTGATTAGGCTGCGAGGGCCAAGGCTTTCACCTTGGTTGACAGGCGGGACTTGTCACGCGCTGCCTTGTTTTTATGAAAAATGCCTTTGTCGGCAACGGTATCGACAATGCTCTGGGCTTTGGCGAAAGCGTCTTTTGCTTTTTCTTTGTCGCCGCTTGCTACGGCTTTTTCAACGTTTTTCACAGCAGTGCGGTATTTAGAGCGCAACGAGGTGTTTGCGGCATTGAGTTTGGTGTCCTGGCGGACGCGTTTGCGGCCTGATGCCAGGCGCGGGTTCTTTTTCTTGGGTTTGGCGGTTGCCATAATTTAATTCCTTAATGTCCTCGGCCTAGGGTTGTAGAAGGCCGAAAAATGGTCTGCGGATGTTGCAAGCGAAGCCCACGATTATAGCGCCCCCACGGTCTCGCACTTCGTGTCGTTCCCTGCCCCCCGAGGGGGCCGCCCGCCTGTGGCCCGGCAAAGCCGGTTCCACGGCTCGAGCTTGAAAATGCGCATGCCGTCGCCAGTGGAGTTGTCTTTATAAGCAGGGGCCGCGGGACTGGCTTTGCCAGACCGCAGGCGCAGCGGCCCCCCCGGGGGGCAGGGCGTTACGCGCAGCGAACAACCG
>JANPDQ010000089.1:0-25491 GCA_031431575.1 Polaromonas sp. | reverse complement strand
AAATGCGCCTTCAATAGTAAAATAACCCGTTAGCCCAATTAATACGGGCGCAAGCAGCTACTTTTTACATAGCAAATGCAGCGTTTAGGAATCGTCTGCGTTCAGTGCATCCGCAGCTTAAACGCGGCCCGAATCTCCCCTACCGCGTTGCCGCGCGCGTTGCGCAGGGTTTGCTCACCCCACGGTTTGAGGATTTCTCGCTGGGCGTCGTCCAGCCAGCCGAGTTGCTCTAGCGCCACCACGGCGGCTGTGTACAGCGCGGGCATGTGGCCGCTGATGACTTTGATGGCAATCGCTTGGCCGTGGCTTTTGCTGGCGATAGTTTGCACGCCGTCTGCGCCGATTTTGGTGAGCCAGTCGCCGCGCCCGGCGCGCATAAAGTCGAGGTCGTTGCGACCCGTGCCTGACACCATTTCAGGATGGGTCTTCATGGCTTTGCTTAGCAGCTCAAAGTTTTCACCAAACTCGTTGTCGTCAATGCCGCTGCCGAGGCGGGCGAAGCTGAACGCCAGTTTGGCCAGCGGTAGGGCGTAATTAGGGGCGGAGCAGCCGTCTGTACCGGCAACCAGGTCAGATTCTGCGCACCGCGCAACCCGTGCGACTTGCGTGCGAATGGCCGCTTGCAGCGGGTGTGCCATGTCTAAATGATTTTCAAGCGCCAAGCCGTGTTGCACGCAGTGCGCTACAAAGCCAGTGTGCTTGCCGCTGCAGTTGTTGTGGCGCTCGTCGTATTGCAAACCGGCTGGCATTGGCAAGCCGCCGTAGCTAAATGACAGCGGTACGTGGCAGCCGCATTGCAGGCTGCGGTGTGTGTGGCCAATTTTGTGCAGCATGTCATCGACTTGTTTGACGTGCATGTCCTCACCGTTGTGGCTTGCGCACAGCAAGGCCACTTGTAGCGGGGTAAAGCCGAAGTGCTTAGGCCCGCCGCCCTGTAAAAAGGGAAGGGCTTGAAACGGTTTCAGAGTTGATCGGGTGAAGGTCAACGCATTTGCATCACCCGCGCTGGCAACCAGCTTGCCGCGTGTGTCGACGACTGCAATTGCGCCTGCGTGAATGACTTCAGACAGCTTGCCGCGTGTGTGTTCAACGAGTGGAATAAATGACATGGGCAAAAAGTTATCGCTTTTGGTCGGCTTGGCTGCGTGCAACTTGCTCTTGCTGCTCGCGTTTGCGTTTGCTTTTGTTGTTGGACGGCGGCCCAGGCGGAGCGTTTCTAGCAGTTTTTGCTGCAAGCTCAGCCAACAGTTGCTTGTTGGCGGTTTGTTTTTTCTTGCGAAAATGCATGATGGCGCGACCAATGGCGAAGCTGATCGACGCGGTAACGACCAGAAGAACAATGCTGGTGGAGTCCATCATGTTTTACGCTCGGCGGTGTCAGAGGACTCGGGCAAAAAAAGCGCTTGCAAATCATTTAAAAAATCAAAGCCGCGCACCGTTGGTTTGACGTGCGTGAAGTCGCGCTCAATCAGGCCTTTGCGCTCGGCTTCAGCCAGCGCTTTTTCAATCGCAGTGAAGGGCAGGCCGGTTCGGTCAGCAAAGTCTTGCAGTTTGAAACCGCCTTGCAGGCGCGTGGCGTTGAGCATGAACTCAAACGGCAAATCGGCGCGTGTGACCTCTAGGTTTTGCGTTACCGCATTTCCCGCCAACGCTTTGTCCATGTACAGCTTGGGTTCACGCGCCCGCACTTGCCGCACCACGCGGTGCGCAAAACTCAGCTTGCTGTGCGCGCCCGCGCCGATTCCCAGGTAGTCACCAAACTGCCAGTAGTTAGTGTTGTGAAAGCAGCGGTGGCCGGGCAGGGAATACGCTGAAACTTCATACCGCTCCAGCCCCGCAGCGCCCGTCATCTCTGTGATCTTGTCGAGCATCTCATAGGCTATATCTTCTTCCGGCAGCGCTGGAGGAAACTTGGCGAAGTAAGTGTTGGCTTCGACAGTCAGTTGGTAAATTGAGATGTGTGGTGGCTGTAGCGCAAGCGCCTGCTTGATATCTTGCTCTAGATTTTGTAGTGACTGGCCGGGTAGGGCATACATCAAGTCGAGGTTGAAGGTATCGAATGCTTGGCCTGCTTCTTCGACTGCGGCGATGGCCTGCGCGCGGTCATGTACGCGGCCCAGCGCCTTGAGGTGTGCGTCGTCAAAGCTCTGTACGCCAACCGACAACCGCGTAACGCCGGCTTGCCGAAACGCTTTGAAGCGGTCTTTTTCAAACGTGCCGGGGTTGGCTTCAAGCGTGATTTCGCAATCGGCATTGAGTTTTAGCCGCGCCCGAATGTCGCCCAGCAAGCGGTCAATGGCTGCGGGTGAAAACAGACTCGGCGTGCCGCCGCCAATAAAAATGCTGTGTACCGTGCGGCCCCAGATGAGTGGCAGCGACGCTTCAAGGTCCGCCACCAGTGCATCGATGTAGCGCTGCTCGGGTACCGCAGCCGGAGGTATGTCGGCGCTGGGCCGCCGCAAGCCTGCAGCGCCCCCTCGGGGAGCAGGGAGCGACACATGGTGCGCAACCGTGGGGGCCAGTTCATGCGAATTGAAATCGCAATACGGGCACTTTTTGATGCACCACGGCAAATGCACGTAAAGCGACAGTGGCGGCAGGCTTTTGAGCTGCAATGTGCCGCTGCGCATGTAGTGCTGAATGTCAAGTTGCGCCATCTTTAGCCACTCAATCCGCAATTTGCAGCCATTGCTCGCGCATCAGTACGAGCATGCGCGCCGCTGCTTTGCCTCGGTGGCTGTTGGCGTTTTTGACTTCCACTGGCAACTGAGCGAATGTTTTCGCGAACTGCGGCAAATACATCACTGGGTCAAATCCAAAGCCGTTAGTGCCAATCGGCTGGCGCGTGATTTCACCGACCACGCGTCCGCTTGCAATCAGCGGTTCCGGGTCGTCTGCTGAACGAACCGCCACCAACGTACTGACCAGTGCAGCGCGCCGGTTGTCAATATTTGCCATCTGCTCAAGCAGCGCCACCACGTTGTTGTCGTCGCCCTTGGCGTAGCCGTGCAGCGTAGCGTAGTAGGCGGTATCAACCCCGGGCAGACCGCCAAACGCGTCAATACACAGCCCGGCATCATCGGCCATAGCAGCAAGGCCAGTGGCGCGGGATGCGTTGCGGGCTTTAGTGAGCGCATTTTCGACAAAGGTGCGGTACGGCTCATCGGCCTCAGGAACGCCTAAATCTGATTGACGAATCAGCTCCACACCCAGCGGCGCAAACAGGGCTTGCAGCTCGCCCAGTTTGCCTGGGTTATTCGATGCCAAGACGATTTTCATGATGTTTTATGCCTCTAGCGCAATAAATATAGGCGCAAGCAGCTACTAATTTAATAGCGATGCTTTCTGCATCGCCACCAGCTCTGCAATGCCTTTGGCAGCCAGGTCCAGCAGTGCGTTCATCTCAGCGCGTGAAAACGCAGCGCCTTCAGCGGTACCTTGCACTTCAACGAACTGGCCCGCGCCCGTCATCACCACATTCATGTCGGTACCGCAGGCTGAGTCTTCGGTGTATTCCAAATCTAGCAGCGGCGTACCGTCAACAATGCCTACTGAAATAGCGGCCACATGGTCAATGATGGGGCTGTGCTGCAGCTTGCCCGAAGCAATTAGCGTATTGACAGCGTCTTGCGCTGCTACAAACGCTCCAGTGATGCTGGCGGTGCGAGTGCCGCCGTCGGCTTGAATCACATCGCAATCGATGGTGATGGTGCGCTCACCGAGTTTTTTCAAATCAAACACGGCGCGCAGTGATCGGCCAATCAGGCGCTGAATTTCTTGCGTGCGGCCGCTTTGCTTGCCGCGTGCGGCTTCCCGGTCGCCACGGGTGTGCGTGGCGCGCGGAAGCATTCCGTACTCAGCGGTGACCCAGCCTTCTCCGCTGCCCTTTTTGTGGCCGGGTACTTTCTCTTCGACCGATGCGGTGCAAAGCACTTTCGTGCCGCCGCATTCAATCAGCACCGAGCCTTCGGCGTAAGCCGTGTAGGCGCGCGTCATGCTGACTTTGCGCAAGGCGTCTGAAGCGCGCGCGCCGCTTCTTTCAAATGGGCTCATTAAACGGGGCTTTCTGGCGCGGTGGCCTGGCGAATTAACGTGTGCAAAATATTGGTGGGATCACCTGCGCGCAGCTGGCAGGCCCAAAAGCGCAGCGCTAGCTTACTTTTTTAGCAGCAGACCGGCGTATGGCCTCATTGATCTCGGCGATCGACTTTTCAATCGTCTCGTCGTCGAGCTCGTCGATGATTGTGTCGTAGCCACCCGACTGAATGGTTGATGCGAACACGCCGTCGTCGATGTCGTCCGTGGACACGCCGCGGGTAGATTCGAAATCGTCGGGCGTTTCCCATTCCATCGCTAGTACCGTAACGTTGTCGCCCCGTTCGCCGCCAATCCGAAGCGCATTTTCAACCAGGTCAGGCACCGCGTCTGAAATGGTCTTGACACAAAGCTGCTTGACGATTTGGTCGTCGCTCAAGCTGCCCCATAGCCCGTCAGAACACAGCAAAATTCGATCGCCCTGCTGTAAAACAATGGGCCCGGTAATATCAAAAACCGGCTTGGTCGGCGAGCCGAGGCAGGTGAACAAAATATTGCGGTTCACATGCTCAAGTTTGATAATGCCTGCGCTTTGTTGCTCGGCATAAGAATGGTCGCGGGTACGGGTCAACAATTCTCCGTCCCGCACCACGTACAGCCGTGAATCACCGCAGTGCACCCAGGTTGCAGTTCCGCCCTGCAATATAGCCGCTACCAGCGTCGTGCGCGGCGTGTCAAGCATGCCTTTTTCACTGGCGTATCTAATAATTTGATGGTGCGCCGCCATCAGCGCAGCTGTCAGAAATTCGGCTGTGTTTTCTATAGAGGGGCGAGCTTCTTTTTGGTACAACGCCGAGGTGGTTTGCAGCGCAATTTGCGCAGCTACTTCACCTTCCGGATGGCCGCCCATTCCGTCCGCAAGGACAAATAGGCCAGACTCGCGGGTGTAGCAATACCCCATGCGGTCTTCGTTTTTTTCTCGGCCACCTTTGCGGCTGACCTGAAAGACTGAAAATTTCATCGGAATTTGGTCGCCATGGCTGTGGCTTTACGCGCCGTTTTTTTGGTGTCAGAGACCATGTTGTCGAATTGCAAACGTACCTTTTCAGTGACGGTGAGCTTGGTGTAGCGGCGCTCGCCTTCGCGGCTAAGCTCTTTTTGTAGAGCAAAAACCGATTGCGGTCTGGACAACGGGTCGAGCGACATGCACCACTCAACAACTTCAATTAAATTGTCAGAATAAACGCCGCGCAAGCGGGACAACGCCAGTGACAGTCTGTCTTTTTCAAGGCGCTGCGGGGCGTCGTTAGGCGGGTAGCCTTGCATCGTGGCGTAGATGCATGCGCCAATAGCGTAGATGTCAGTCCACGGGCCCATAGAAGAATCCCGGCGGTACATTTCCGGGGCTGCAAATCCGGGTGTATACATTGGCCGAATGAAGTTGCCTTCTTTACTCAGCACCTCGCGTGCAGCGCCAAAATCGATTAGAACGGCCCGGTTGTCGTCGGTCACAAAAATGTTGGCTGGTTTGATGTCCAGGTGCAGCATTTTGTGCTGGTGCACGATGCGCAAGCCGCGCAAAATTTCATCAAAAAGGGAGCGAATAGTGGACTCGCGAAACACTTTTTGCTTCTTCAACTCCCGTGCGGTGATGATGAAATCTTGAAGCGTGCCGCCTTCAAGGTAGTTCATCACCATGTAGACGGTTTCGTTTTCGCGGAAGAAATTCAGCACGCTGACCACTGATCCGTGAGAAATTTGCGCCAGCGATCGGCCTTCCTCAAAAAAACTCTTTAGTCCCAGTCGGTAGAGCGAGAGCTTGTCAGCATGTACTTGGGGCAACAACTCACCCGGCGGACGGCTGGCCAAAGACGAAGGCAGATATTCCTTGATAGCGACTTGCTGGCCTTCGTTGTCTACGGCCAAGTAAACTACCCCAAACCCGCCCGACGAAATCTTGCGCACAACCCGGTAGCCACCTATAACGGTATCGGGCGGCAGTGGGGCTGGTTTGACCTTTGACATAATTTGAGGTGTGCGGTGGTTTTACGCCACCTGATACTGCTTTTGTAGTCCTGTTATCAATACGAGCGTACTTTTATCCATGTCAGTTTACAGCATGACGGGCTATGCAGCCGTCCAGTCCAGTACCTCCAGTCCTGGCGTTCACGGCGAGGGCGGCGGTGACTCCAATGCGCGCATCGGCATCGAAATTCGTGCCGTTAACAGCCGTTTTCTGGACTTGACGTTCCGCCTGCCCGACGAAATGCGGCAGGCCGAGCCAGCATTGCGTGAAATGCTGGCCGGAAAACTCAAGCGCGGAAAAATTGAAATTCGCGTTGCGCTTGACGCAAGCGCTACCAGCAATTTGCGCGCGCCGTCCGCGGCGACTTTGCAGCGGCTCAGCTCGCTAGAAGACAGCATCAAGTCGTGGTTGCCGCAAGCTGTTCCCTTGACCATCTCTGACATCCTCAGGCTGGCTTCGTTGGAGGAAAAGAAGCCGCATGACCACACGGAAGAAATGCTGAAGCTGGCGAAAAAAGCGCTTAAAGAGTTGTTGGCGGCCCGAGAAAGGGAGGGCGCACGCTTGGCCCAGTCTATGCTTGAACGCACGGAGCAGTTGCGCGCTTTTTCTGTTCAGGCGACTCCGCTCGTTCCCAAGTTGGTCGAGCTGCAAAAGGTACGGTTTTTGGAGCGCTTTAAAGACGCCATGGCACTAGGCGGCGGTCAACCGCTGCCAGAAGTTGCGTACGACAGGGCGCTTGCCGAGGCTACCGCCTTTGCAATGCGCATAGATGTTTCTGAAGAGATCGCGCGCTTGGCGTCCCACCTAGACGAGATTGAACGCCTGATTCGAGGCGGTGGCGAGCTCGGCAAGCGCCTTGATTTCCTCATTCAGGAGCTACACCGCGAGGCAAACACCCTTGGTTCCAAGTCGGCATCTCTGGATTTGACCAAAATCTCGGTCGAAATGAAAGTGTTGATTGAACAGGTTCGTGAACAAGTACAGAACGTAGAGTAGCGTGAAGCATCGGTTTACTTCGGTAAAAACTCAAGCACTTACAAAACCAATAGCGCCATGGACTACCCCGGAAATTTGTTCGTTGTTGCCGCCCCAAGCGGAGCGGGAAAATCCAGCCTTGTAAAAGCGCTGATGGAACTTGACTCGCGCATTCAACCCGCTGTTTCCCACACGACGCGACCCCCGCGCGGCCAGGAAAAGCACGGGCGTGAGTACTACTTCGTTTCCGCAGATGAGTTTGACCAGATGGTTCTGCGAGATGCGTTTTTAGAGTGGGCAAATGTGCACGGACAACGCTATGGAACATCCCGTCAGGCTATCGAGGAGCGAATGGCTCACGGTGCTGACGTCATTCTCGAAATCGATTTTCAGGGTGCACTCAATATAAAACGAATCTTTTCCAATGCTGTACTGATTTTTATCCTGCCGCCAAGCTGGGATGAACTTCGCTCGCGACTACAGCGCAGGGGCGAAGATACAGCGGAAGTAATTGAGCTGAGGCTGAAAAACGCCGCGCTCGAGATGGCTCAGGTCCGAGAATTTGACTTCGTTATAATCAACGAATTGTTTGAGCGAGCCGTTTTCGACCTGAAAATCATTGTTCATGCGCAAAGACTCAAATTTTCGGCGCAGCGCACCACCCGCTCTGATACCTTTGCCGCCCTTCAAATTCCTTGAATCGCTCGTCTGACTGGAGAAACCCATGGCCCGTATTACTGTCGAAGATTGCCTAGAAAAAATCCCCAACCGTTTTCAGCTGGTTTTGGCTGCTACCTATCGCGCGCGGATGCTAAGCCAAGGCCATGCCGCAAAAATCGAAAGCAAAAATAAACCGGCGGTCACTGCGCTCAGGGAAATCGCTGAGGGAAAAGTGGGCCTGGAAATGCTCAAAAAGGTTCCTGGTTAAGCGTCGACTCCGGCCATGCAGCGGCCAGAAGCTGAACAAAAAAAGCACCGCCTTGCGGTGCTTTTTTTCTTGAGCGCACGTTTTGGCTTTGGCGCGATACATTAAGACATGAGCGCACAGGTTTCCACCAAGTTTCCCACTTCGGCCATGGCTGAAAGTAAAACGACGCCAGCTGAGGCCAACGCAACGGCTGCGAGCTTTGCGGCATTGACGGCAAAGCTGGGGTATTTGAGCAAGCCTGACGTTGATAGCATACGCAGCGCGTACCGTTTTGCAGATGAGGCGCACCTTGGCCAGCTGCGCAATAGTGGCGAGCCATACATCACGCACCCAATAGCGGTAGCGCAGCAATGCGCTGAGTGGAAGCTTGACGCCCAAGCCTTGATGGCTGCTTTGCTGCACGATGCAATCGAGGACTGCGGCGTAACCAAGCCTGAATTAATTGAGCGGTTTGGCGCGCCGGTTGCAGACTTGGTTGACGGCCTGACCAAACTCGAAAAGCTGGAGTTCAACACCAGAGAGGAAAACCAGGCGGAATCGTTTCGCAAAATGCTGCTAGCTATGGCGCGTGACGTTCGTGTCATTTTGATCAAGTTGGCTGATCGTACCCACAACATGCGAACACTTGGCGATGCCCCTAGGGAAAAGTGGGCGCGCATTTCCAGCGAAACGCTTGATATTTATGCGCCTATTGCGCACCGTTTGGGTCTAAACACCACTTACCGCGAGCTTCAAGACCTTGCTTTTCAGTATCTTCATCCATGGCGTTATGCAACGTTGGCAAAGGCCCTCCAAAAGTCGCGTGGCAGAAGGCGCGATGTCATCAAACGAGTTCGAGGCGAAGTTGAGGCAGCTTTTGCGCTTGAGGCTATACCGGTTGAAATTTTTGGTCGTGAAAAGACGCTTTATTCGATTTATCGAAAGATGGACGAAAAGCACTTGTCATTTGCACAAGTGACTGATATCTACGGCTTTCGGGTAATTGTCAGGGCGTTAAATGCCTGTTACACGGCTATGGGGGTTTTGCACCAGCAGTACAAACCACTGCCAGGGAAATTCAAGGACTACATTGCGATCCCCAAGATAAATGGCTACCAATCTCTGCACACGACTCTTGTAGGGCCGTTTGGCACCAATATTGAGTTTCAGATGCGCACTGAAGCGATGCATGTGGTTGCTGAATCTGGTGTGGCTGCGCATTGGCTTTACAAGGCTGCCGACCCTGAGGGCGACGCCTCTCAGCGCCTGGGCGCGCAGTGGCTCCAGTCGTTGCTTGACATCCAGCACGAAACGCGAGATGCCGCTGAATTTTGGGACCATATCAAAATCGATCTTTTTCCCGAAGCGGTCTACGTGTTTACGCCAAAGAGCCAGATCATGGCAATGCCACGTGGTGCAACCATCGTGGACTTTGCCTATGCCATCCACAGTGATATTGGACACCGCGCCGTGTCAGCGAAAGTCAATGGTGCGCAAGTCCCACTGCGGTCGGAGCTAAACAATGGCGATGTAATTGAGATCGTTACCACGACGATCGCAAGCCCCAACCCGGTATGGCTGAGTTTCGTGCGGACCGGTAAAGCGCGATCTAAAATTCGCCATCATCTCAAGACAATGGCTCTGGGTGAGTCGCAAGACCTTGGCGAAAAAATGCTGATGCAGGCGTTACGGGCTGAGGGAATTCAACGCTTGCCGCAGGACACAGGCCTTGACAAGCCGTTATGGGAAAAAATTCTGCGCTTTAGCGGCAACCGCTCCCGTTCTGATTTGCTCACTGATATTGGTCTGGGCAAGCGAATCGCCAGTATGGTCGCCAAACGCATCGTGTCTCTACTGGCCGAAAACGGTGAAAAGCCGGACGCCTTGCTGATGAGCCGAGAGCGCTACACGGCAGATGATTCGGTTTCGCAAGGAGCGTTGGTGCTTGATGGAAGTGAGGGTGCGTCGGTTCAATTCGCAACTTGCTGCAAGCCTATCCCTGGCGATAGCATTCTTGGATATCTAGGCCGCGGCGAGGGACTGGTAGTGCACACCGACGACTGCGCAGTCGCGAAGCGTTTGGAAAACCGGGACAGCGAACGGTTTATCGCAGTGGAGTGGTCAGATGAACCAGTCCGGCTTTTTGAGACGACCTTGTTGATCACCGTGGCAAACGGCAAAGGCGTATTGGCGCGTGTTGCGGCGGCGCTGGCCAGCGCAGAAGCGGACATTACGCATGTGAACATGGGGCAAGAGCGTGCACAAGATGCTACTGAATTGCGCTTCGGAATTGCAGTGCGAGACCGCGTTCATATGGCCTCGGTGCTGCGAAGCGTAAAAAGAACACCCTCGGTGCTAAGGGTTCAACGCGCCAAGTCTGGAATTTAATGCACTTCAGGCTCTTGGCCCCAGAAGCTGTTCTGGGTAGCTGACACTTATTACGCTCAAAATTCGACGCCCATCGGGCATCATCAAAGTCACGTCATCTCCAACACTCGAACCAAGTAGCGCTCTGGCTACAGGCGATACCCAGCTGGTCTGATTTTTGAGCGTGTCAGCTTCGTCAATTCCAAGAATTGTCACGGTCCGCACCGTCCCTAAATCGTCTTCATACGTGACCGTAGCGCCAAAAAAAACCTGCTCGATTCCGCAGTGGATTGACGGGTCTGTAACCTCGGCAATCTCAAAGCGCTGGGTTAAGAAACGTATACGCCGGTCAATTTCCCGCAGCCGCTTTTTGCCGTAGATGTAGTCACCGTTTTCGGACCGGTCGCCATTGCTGGCAGCCCAATAGACGCTCTCAACGACTTTCGGCCGTTCCTCGTCCATCAATGCCAACAACTCCGTGTGCAGTTTTTGGTATCCAGTGGGGGTGATGTAATTCTTACCATTGACTGTTGGCAAGTCTGGCGGTGATTCGTCATCATCCGAATCAGATTCTTTGGTGAAAGCTTTGCTCATGGCCTGACAAGAATACTACTATCGACCAAAAACAAAAAAGCCAGCAACTTTCGTCACTGGCTTTTCATTTTTTTGGTGCGGCTGGCAGGAATTGAACCCACGACCCCTTGGTTCGTAGCCAAGTACTCTATCCAACTGAGCTACAGCCGCAATGTCTCATAGTATAGCTTATTGATCTGCATTGAAATAATTGGTAGGGCGTGAGTGATTTGAACACTCGACCAAAGGATTATGAGTCCTCTGCTCTAACCAACTGAGCTAACGCCCCAAACCAAACAGCATTGTACGGGTGCTACTTGCTGTGGCTGAGGGCCGTGCTGACCAGCTTTGACGTAATGTCAACGATCTGGATCATTTTCTCGTAGGGCATACGCATAGGGCCGATCACTCCAAGGGTGCCAACGACTCGGCCATCCACTTCGTACGGAGACGTCACCACCGACAGTTCTTGATAGGCAACAGCATTACTCTCGCCACCGATATAAATACGGACGCCCCCCGCCCTGCTAGAAACGTCGAGTAATTTCATCAGCTGCGCCTTTTGCTCAAACAGATCAAATAGTTTTCGCAGGCTTCCCATGTCGCTTGAAAAATCACTTACCGCTAGCAAGTTGCGCTCGCCTGAAACAACGACTTCATCGCCGGACTCAATGGCCTCTGAGCTGACCTGAACAGCGGTTTGCATAAGGGTGGCGATTTCACTGCGCAAAGCGTCCACTTCATTTTTAAGTCGCTCTCGCACTTCTTCAATTGCCAAACCGGCGTAGTTGGAGTTTAAAAAATTGGCTGCCTCAACCAACTCTGATTGCGAGTAGTCCGCCTCGGTAAAAATAACCCGGTTTTGGACATCACCATCCGGTGAGACGATGATCACAAGCAATCTCCGATCAGACAAGCGTAAAAACTCGATGTGCCGAAACACAGAGCTTCGGCGGGGAGCCATGACAACCCCAACGAACTGCGACAGGTTCGAAAGCATGTGCGCGGCACTACTCAATACTTTTTGAGGTTGATCCGGCGCCAGACGCTGCGGTGCTACCCCTGTAGCACCAGAAAAAGGGTCGGGCTGCATTGTGAGCATCGTGTCAACAAAAAGTCGATAACCGCGCGCTGTCGGGATACGCCCGGCGGATGTGTGAGGACTAACAATGAGGCCAAGCTCTTCAAGATCACTCATCACATTGCGGATGGTAGCGGGAGATAGTTCGAGCCCCGACGCTTTTGACAGCGTGCGTGATCCTATTGGCTGGCCGTCGGCAATATAACGTTCGACCAACGCTTTTAACAACAATCTGGCTCGGTCATCAAGCATGGCGTTATTCTACGAAGCTTGTCAGGTATCTTGTGATGTAATTTGGAAATGAAGACGCAATTTCGTTACGTGGCACTTGTTGGTAAATACCATGCCCAAGGAACACGCGCTGCCTTGGAGAGCATTGCGCATTTTTTGAGTGACCACGGCTGCGATGTAGCGATAGAACAGGAAACCGCTGGAAATGCGGGTTTAACGCAGTACCCAATTTTGGACGTAGCCAGCATTGGCGCTCAATGCGATTTGGCACTGGTAGTCGGTGGCGACGGTACGATGCTGGGGATCGGCAGAGTGCTTGCAAAATTTGGCGTACCACTCGTTGGGATCAATCAGGGGCGTCTTGGCTTCATTACAGACATTGCTTTTGAAAACTTCCAATCTGTTTTGGAGCCAATGCTCCGCGGTGAGTTCGACGAAGACCGGCGGTGGATGATGCAGGCGCAGGTGGTGCGCGATGGGCGCTGTGTTTTCAATGCAACAGCTATGAACGATGTCGTGGTGAATCGGGGGGCCACGGCGGGTATGGTGGAGTTGCGGGTAGAGGTTGATGGCCGATTTGTAGCCAACCAGCGTGCTGACGGGTTGATCATCGCCTCACCAACTGGCTCAACTGCGTACGCTCTGTCCGCTGGTGGCCCATTGCTCCATCCATCGATTGCCGGGTGGATTTTGGTGCCTATTGCGCCGCACACCTTATCGAACCGCCCCATCGTGCTGTCTGATACTGGGGAAATTACCGTGGAAATAGTAGCTGGCCGGGATGCCAGCGCAAATTTTGACATGCAGTCTCTTGCGAGTTTGCTGCATGGTGACCGCATATCGGTTCGTCGATCAGAATACCAAGTTCGGTTTTTGCATCCCAAAGGATGGAGCTACTTTGACACACTTCGCAGGAAACTTCATTGGAACGAAGGTGTAGCTTGAACTGCTTTTACGCCCTCTATACCCATGAGTCTTAAGCGAATTTCGCTCCGCGATTTTGTAATCGTGCGTGAGCTCGAGATCGACTTGGGCAGCGGATTTACCGTGCTGACGGGAGAAACCGGTGCGGGGAAATCAATTTTGGTAGATGCACTCCAACTTGCGCTTGGCGCGCGCAGCGATGCTGCAGTTGTCCGGGAAGGCTCTCAGCGATGTGAAATCAGTGTTGAATTTGACAATCAACCCAAGCTGCTCACGTGGCTTGAGCAGGCTGGCTTCGTCTGCGGTGAAAGCGTTCTGCTGCGCCGCATCATCGATGCGCAAGGCAAAAGCCGCGCGTGGATCAATGGCAGCGTGGCAACTGTCGCTCAACTAAAAGATATTGCTGATCGGTTGGTTGATATTCACGGCCAACATGCCTGGCAAAGTCTGACTCGACCTGAGTCTGTGCGGAGGTTGCTGGACGCCTACGCTGGTATCAGTACAGCAGCACTTTCAGCCGCATGGCATCAGTGGCGGATTGCGCAAAAAGAACTATCCGACGCCCGTGGTGCACAAGACAGCTTGCAACGCGAGCGTGAACGTCTGCTGTGGCAAATCGGCGAGCTCGACAAACTGTCCCCCGGTAAGTCGGAGTGGGATGATCTGAACGAGCAGCACACCCGGTTGTCCAATGCGCAAACGCTGCGTGATGCTGTGCAAGCTGCACTTGACGTACTTAACGACGGGGAAAGTAATGCAACCGGATTGTTGGGCAGGGCCGTGACTGTGCTTCAAGGGTCCGCGCAATTTGAGCCGCAATTTAGTGCAATAGCAGACATATTAAGCACAGCATTGGCGCAAGCCGAGGACGCTGTTCATTCACTCAACGTGTACGCAAGACATGCGCAATTGGAACCTCAACGCCTCAGCGAGTTGGATGAGCGTATGGCTTTATGGATAAGCTTGTCAAGGCGATACAAGCGCCAGCCGGCTGACCTTGCTGAGCTGGCCGCGTCGTGGGGCAATGAGCTTCAAAAGTTGAACGAAGCGGCTGACGTCAAGGGGCTAGAGCTTGCTGAGCAGCTTGCCATGACCTCTTACTTCAATGAGGCAAAAAGTGTTTCCAGGCTCCGTGCTAAATCGGCTCCGGCGCTGTCGGGCGATGTGTCCAAAGCAATGCAAGGCTTGGGAATGCAAGGCGGGAAATTTGAGGTGGCACTTTCCAAACTTGAGCAGCCAGCGCAATATGGGCTTGAGCAGGTCGAATTTCTTGTCGCTGGGCATAGCGGTAGCACACCCCGAGCCATCGGAAAAGTGGCGTCGGGTGGTGAGTTGTCGCGAATAGCCTTAGCTATTGCAGTGACCACCAGCCAGCTCGGCGAGGCACAAACTTTGATATTCGACGAGGTAGATTCGGGTGTCGGCGGTGCAGTAGCTGAGACGGTAGGCCGACTCATGAAGCAACTCGGAAAGGATCGTCAGGTGATGGCAGTCACTCACTTGCCCCAGGTTGCTGCATGTTCTGATCAGCATCTTGTTGTTGCCAAACGAACCGAAAAGGGAAGTACCATTAGCACCGTTGACGCTGTTTTCGGACAGGCCCGCGTAGCAGAGATTGCTCGCATGCTGGGCGGGGAAAAGTTGTCCAGTGCGACGGTGGCACATGCCAGGGAAATGCTCGGGTGACCGCCGCTTTCGTGAAATCCGAATCGACTGTACCCCTTGAAATGGTGCTTATTACCGGCATGTCTGGTTCAGGCAAGTCGGTCGCGTTGAACGCGCTGGAAGACGCGGGCTACTATTGCGTTGACAATCTCCCACCTGAACTGCTCGCAGCATTCATTGCATTGGAATTGCAGCATGGTGCCAAAAAGATCGCTATCGCCATGGATGTACGCAGCGCGATTTCATTGCCGCTGGTTCCCGGGCAGCTTGCATTGTTGCGTAATCAGGGCGTTGCCATTCAGTCGCTCTTTTTGGACTCCAGTACTGAAACGCTGGTGCGGCGTTTTTCTGAAACCCGCCGCTTGCATCCGTTGTCTCGCGCCGGCGCGGCTGATCAGCACCGCGCTCTGGTTGATGCCATAGAACTTGAGCGGGAGTTATTGGGTGAATTACGGGAGCAAGCGCATGTTCTGGACACTAGCCTGATTCGTTCTTCGCAGCTGCAAGGGTATGTGAAGTCGTTAATTTCAACGGCGAGAACACAGCTAACGCTGGTGTTTCAGTCTTTCGCGTTCAAGCGCGGCGTGCCGTTGGATGCTGATTTTGTTTTTGATGTCCGTATGCTGCCCAACCCGCATTACGAATCAGGGCTTCGCAGTTTGACGGGCAAAGACTCGGAGGTGGTGAACTATTTGCGTGAGCATGCCGAAGTGGAAGAGATGATGGCCGACATTGAGAAGTTTGTCAGCCGCTGGCTGCAAGCAATGGTCAAAGACCACCGAAGCTACGTTACCGTGGCAATCGGTTGCACTGGTGGGCAACATCGTTCCGTCTATTTGGTTGAAGAGTTATCGCAGGCCTTTAGCCGGGGTTGGTACACACTAAAGCGACATCGCGAGCTTGACGCTACGAAGTAGACTACGCAACGCCTCAAGGTGAACCCTGGAGAAGCTTACGAATCGGTGCGGGCAAGCCCAACGCCAAATATTCAGTTTGAAGATACCACTTGCCCGTAGGGCGAAAGGAATCAAAAGATAACTTTTCGTTATTCGACAATTCCACGATCAGTGGGCTTAGCTGCAGATCTTTGTGGGTTAAAACATGTTTGAAGGATGGCAACGTCTGCATTCGGCTGCGGATGGCTGGTGGTGCAGAGTCGATCAACATCTTCTCGCTTTCAAATACCGGCAGGCAGTACAAGCCGCCCCATATTCCGGTGTCTGGCCGCTTGGTGAGCCACACAGAGCCACTTTGCGTTTTCGCCCAAAGCAGCCATAAACGTACCGCACTGCGCTTTAGTTTTTTAGTTTTTACCGGATACTTTTCGGGCCAGCCTTCGGCATAACTGCCGCACATTTTTTGCACTGGGCAGGCGTTACAGTTTGGTTTGCGGCTGGTGCAGACTGTTGCGCCCAAGTCCATCAAACCCTGCGTGTAGCGAGGCATTGCCTCAGTCAGGCCGCTTTTGGGCGGCAAGGTATTGGCTATCGACCAAAGCGTGCGCTCGTTTGCACCTTCACTAAGGTCTGATTTAAAAGCCAGCACGCGCGTTAAAACGCGCTTGACGTTGCTATCCAAAATTGCAACCCGCTCGGAATAGCAAAATGAAGCAATCGCCGCTGCGGTAGACGGCCCAATTCCAGGAAGACTTTGCAATTGTGTAGCTGTTTGCGGAAATTCACCACCGTGTAGCGTCGAGACTACTTGCGCGCAGCGGTGCATATTGCGCGCTCGGCTGTAGTAACCTAACCCGCTCCACAATCCAAGTACATCGTCAACTGGGGCAGTGGCCAGACTTTTGACCGTGGGAAATCGTTCTAAAAACTTATTGAAGTACCCAAGAACGGTTGTTACTTGGGTTTGTTGGAGCATGATCTCCGAGAGCCATACCTTGTACGGATCACGTGTGTTTTGCCAAGGCAGGTCGTGGCGGCCATGCAGTTTTTGCCACTTAACAATGCGATCCGCAAATTGCGCGAGCCCAGGCGAATTCAAGGGCACTTCAAACAACGGCGCTGAGTTGATTGTTTAGCGGCAATGCAGATTGGTCTGGTTTGGGTGCGTGCACATCTTCGCTGGTGGGTACCGGTGTGCCTGCTAAATGGGACGTTAGCTCGGTCAACTTGGTGTCAAGCGCATTGAGGCTGACCTCTTGTTCGTTGATTTCACCAATGCGCTCATCCAGGCCCGATGCCGCGCTTTGAATACGCTCTATTGCTTCAATACGGCGGATAAAGTTTTTCCTGCGCTCACGTAGCTGGGCGTCCAGCTGAGAGGCCGCAGACTTATTCCACAGTTCCAGCTCGCTGAGCGCTGACTCGTAAACCACCCTCAGACGGGTATTAAGAGCGCGCACCAACCGCTCTGAAAAATTTACCTGTGACAGTTTCAAAATATTATTGACGCCTAGATACTGCAAATGGCTTGATTCAATCAGCTCAAGATCGCGCCCAAAACGGGACAGGTCTGGCTCCTTCGGCGCTTGAAGCGAAAATCCAAATTCAGAATTCAAGTGTTTGAAGGAAGCCACCAGCATGGAGTGAATTTCAGCGCTGGCGGACTGAGCTTTTTCGAGGCTAGCGCGCAGCCTCGAAAAGGTTTCGCCATAAGCCTTTTTCACGCCGAATTTAATGCCCGGTTGCTTGAGCTTCGTGGTTAACTGGGACAACTCTGTTTTAAGCGTTGGCGAGCCCAGCAGCGTAAAGACTTCGCGAAGAAGCTTTAGGTGCACCGACCTGACTGCATGAATTTTGGCACCACTTTTGTCGAATTCTGCACGCTCAAGTTCTATTCGCGAGCGCATATGCCGAATAACGGATGAATTTTTACCGCGCAGTCCACGGAGTTCATCCACCTGTTCCGCCAGGTCACGCCGGCGTATGTGTATCGAGCGCCCCGCCTCAATGCGCAACTCCCCGATACCGCCCGCTACTGCCAATCGCAGAATCTTTTGCCGTTGGCCCATTACACCTTCTGCAAGCGCCAACTCCAAAGTTGGCAATGCGCTAGCCTCAAGCAGTGCATCATCACCAGTAACTTTCGCCACCAGCCCCTTTTGAGCAGAAACCGGAATGACCTGAGAGGCCGGAAGACCCAGTATTTCAGCAGAGCTCGCGCGTTGCCGATCAATTTGAGATTTGATCTGAGCGGGCGTACTGAGCGCGTCCCACAGCGTGTCGATTTTATTCAAAACGACAAGGCGCGAGATGCTCTGCTCATCGCCGGTAATTAAATGCTCGCGCCAGATAGACAAGTCTGATTTGGTCACGCCGGTATCAGCCGCCAGAATAAATACAACCGCGTCGGCCTGGGGAATCAGGCTGACTGTGAGCTCGGGCTCAGCTCCGATAGCGTTCAAACCAGGCGTATCCAGTATCACCAAGCCTTGCTTGAGAAGCGGATGAGCGATGTTGATCAATGCATGCCGCCACTTCGGCACTTCTATCGAACCGTCTGGCCGAACCAATGGGTTGTCCTCGATGTTTTCGTCGTGCCAAAAGCCCAGCGCTATCGCTTCGTCTTTGGTAACGTGGCGAGTCTCTGCCACTTTTTCAAGCGCTTTGGCGAGCTGTGCGGGATCGTTGACATCAAGGTCAACACGGGTCCACTTTTCAGGTACTGCCCGCCACTCCATCAACGCTTGTGTTTTTAACCTCGTCTCAATTGGCAGCAGTCTGAGGCAAGGGGGAACGTCTGCGTCGTATCCAAGCTCTGTTGGGCACATCGTGGTGCGCCCGGCACTTGCTGGCATGATGCGACGCCCGTAGCCAGCAAAAAAAATCGCGTTGATCAGCTCTGACTTGCCGCGCGAAAATTCCGCAACAAATGCAACCATGACTTTGTCTGAACGAACTTGTGTTTCCAGGCGTTGCAAACGCTCTTCCACCGCGGCATCGAGCAAGTGGTGGTCTTTCATCCACTCGGAAAGGAGTTTGAGCCGGAGGGCAAACTCGCGCCTCCAAGCACCGTGCTGATCAAATTGTTCGTTGAAAGTCATAGGAAGTGAGTGATTTGGCATAACCAATATAGCATCGCCCCCTGAAAAAGCCTATTGTCAATTCGCAGGGGCGGTTTCCTGTTCATGGTTTCTGGCAGTTGCCGCAAAAGAATGTAGAGCGTTGGCCTTGCCGAATGCTTTTTATTGGCGCACTGCAGGTTCTGCATGGCAACCCCGCGCGGTCGTACACCGAGGCCTCCAACTGAAAATGTCCTGCCTCACCATTGGTACTAGAAAAGTTTTTCAAAGTGCTCCCGCCGCGCGCCACTGCTGTTTGAAGAACCAATCTGATTGCAGCGTGTAACTTGGCAGCGCGAGGCTTAGATATGGTGTGGGCGCGCGTCGTTGGCCGAATTCCGGCTAAAAAAAGCGTTTCAGAAGCGTAAATATTACCAACGCCAACAACAATCTCCCCAGCGAGCAAGACTTGCTTGATAGCGGCTTTTTTGCTTTTTAAGGCTTGATGAAAAACAGTAGCCTCGAATTCGTCGCCCAAAGGCTCCACACCCAGGCGCCCCAAAAGCTTAATTGCCGCGTCGCTTGTTTCGCCGGTTGCGAAAACCACTGCTCCAAACCGCCTGGGGTCGTTGAGCCTTAGCGTTCCCTTATTCGTCTCCATCTCAAAATGATCGTGTTTGCCCGGGGCAGGTAAACGGTGCCCGAAGCTCAAGCTACCAGACATCCCGAGGTGAACTAAAAGCATGCCGTCTGTCAAGTCGACCAGCAAATACTTGCCCCTGCGGCGCACTGCTGTTACGGTCTGGCCGCGCAAGTGGGAAGGCTCGCAACCCATTGGCCAGCGAAGCGCTTTACCCATGGTGACTGTTGTGATTTGTGCGCCGTTTATTTTGTCGGCAAAGCTCAGTCTGGTGACTTCAACTTCTGGGAGCTCTGGCATGGTTTCTTTCAAGCTACTACGATTGCAATTGGCTTCATGCTGCGGGGCTATGCGCTAGCCGAACGCATCAATTATCATTGCCTGATGCAGAAAATTTTTCTCTGGGCGTTTTGGGGTTTGTCGGTTTTAGCTCCTGCCTTGCAAGCCCAAACCAACACCCCGCCCGCTACCCCGGTTGCGCCTTCAAAGCCTGCGGTTCAAAGCGCCGCAATTGAAAGCGCGCCAGCAGCAACGCCGGCCGCATCTGCGCTTGATTCTGAGTTGTTCTACCGCTTGTTAATCGGCGAGATTACCGCGCGCGATGGCGACACCAGTGCCGGTTTCGCACTCATTTTGGACTCCGCACGAAAAACCAACGACGTGCTTTTATACCAAAGGGCTACCGATTTGGCCCTGCAGTCCCGTGCTGGCGACGCGGCTTTGCAAGCAGCCTTAGCGTGGAAGCAAGCGTTTCCCGGCTCATCCGACGCAAATCGGTACGTGTTGCAGATTCTGATCGCCCTTAACCGCATCAATGACACGCTGGAGCCGCTCAAAAGCGGTCTGGCGTTGCTGCCGGTTAATGAGCGTAGTTTGGCCATTTCCGCTGTGCCTCGGGCCTACGCCCGGGTTGGCGATAAAAAGCTCGCCACCACGGTGGTGGAAGAAGCTTTGGCAACGTATGTGATTAACCCCATTACATCGGTGGCTGCATGGACCACCATTGGCCGAATGCGCCTGGCTTCTGGAGACACAACTGGAGCGCTGGATGCAGCCAAAAAAGGTGCAAGTGTTAACCCTCTCGCTGAAGGCCCCGTGCTTGTTGCACTTGAGGTAATGGGGCCGAAGGTTGCGGGCGCTGAAGACCTTGTTAAAAGCTATTTGGCGAGTGAAAAACCGCTGACCGAAATACGAATGGGTTATGCACGTGCACTGATTGATGATGCACGCTTGTCCGAAGCCGTTGCCCAGCTGAAATTGGTGAATACTGAAAAACCTGAATTTGCCCCGGCTTGGCTGGTGCTTGGGTCGCTTCAGCTCCAAGACATGCTGCTTGCGCCAGCGCAAGCATCGCTGGAGCGCTATGTCGCACTAAGTCTGAAGGCCAAGGAGGCGGTTGAGACTGATGAGCCGGACCGCGGCCTGACGCAGGCTTATCTGTCGCTAGCTCAAATTGCCGAGAAGCGTAAAGACTTCGCGGGGGCAGAGGCATGGATTGGCAAAATCGAAAATGCTGGCGAAATGATTCAGGTGCAAACCCGCCGCGCTTCGATCCTCGCCACACAAGGCAAGCTGACGCAAGGCCAAGAGCTGATTCGCAGCCTGCCAGAGCGCAACCCGGGTGACGCGCGTCAAAAGTTGCTGGCCGAAATCGCTTTGCTGCGTGACGTAAAACAATACAAGCTTGCCTATGAGCTGCTTGCGAAAGCCGCAGTAAGTTATCCGCAAGACAGCGATGTGTTGTATGACCAGGCCATGATGGCCGAAAAGCTCGGGCAGATGGCGGAGATGGAGCGTTTGCTGCGTAAAGTCATCGAGCTCAAACCCGAAAGCTACAACGCATACAACGCGCTGGGCTACTCATTTGCCGACCGAAAAATGCGCCTGCCCGAGGCAAAACAGCTGATTCAAAAAGCCTTGGAGTTCGCGCCAACCGATCCATTCATCCGCGACAGTTTAGGCTGGGTGGAGTTTCGATTGGGCAACCTCGCCGAAGCAAGTCAAATTCTGGCGGCTGCGTTCAAAGCCAAGCCAAACGCCGAGATTGCCGCACACTACGGTGAGGTGCTTTGGGAGCAGGGCGAGCGTGACAAGGCGCTTGCAATGTGGCGGGAGGGCATGCTGCTAGAGCCTGAGAACGAAACTTTGCTTGAGACGATCAAGCGGTTGAAGGTGAAACTCTGAAACGCGGTCGGCCGGCAGGGCCAATTGCACGCCGCGTTTTAGTGTTGGGAGGCTCGTTTTTTGCTATTAATTTAATAGCTGCTTGCGCCTATAAAACGGGCGATACAGGCATAAATAGTATAAATTCTTCTTCTTTTGCTTCACCTGGCCCGTGGGCTGGCCGTATCAGTTTGAAAATTCAGAGCGATCCACCACAGGCTTTTTTCGCTGGATTTGAACTCAAAGGTCAAGCGGACGCAGGTGAGCTGAGTCTGACCAGTCCACTAGGGGGCATTCTCGGGCTGATTCGGTGGTCATCAAGCTCCGCCACCCTGGAGTCTGCGCAAGCCCCAAAGCGCTTCGCCTCATTGGACGAGTTGCTGGCACAAACCACTGGCGCGGCAATTCCAATAGCCGCGCTATTTGATTGGCTGGCTGGTAAGCAAACCTATCTTGACGGCTGGGCTGCTGACCTCTCCAGGCAGTCCGAAGGGCGCATCCAGGCAGCCAGACTTTCGCCAGAGCCGCAAGCGCAATTGCAGATAATTCTGGACAAATAGGTGTGGCTGCTTCCATGAAGGCTATCTACGACGTTCCCGCTCCCGCAAAACTCAATGTCTTCCTGCACGTCACCGGCCGCAGACCCGACGGCTACCATTTAATTCAGTCGGTTTTCATGCTGATCGACTGGTGCGATACGCTGCATTTCAACTTGCGTAAAGACGGTCAAATAAGTCGCTCAGACACGCAGAGCACCAACGATGCTGCTTTGCCTGCTGAGGACCTGACGGTGCGCGCAGCCAAAGCGCTGCAGGCTGCCAGTGGCACCGCTTTTGGCGTTGACATCAGCCTTGAAAAGCGCATTCCGTCGGAAGCGGGCATGGGTGGCGGCTCTTCGGATGCCGCCAGTTGCCTCCTGGCGCTACAGCAGCTGTGGGGAGTTACGTTGCCGCGCGAAAAGCTAATAACTGTTGCCTTGAGCTTGGGTGCGGACGTACCGTTTTTCTTGAGCGGCGGTAACGCATGGGTAGAAGGCATCGGCGATCGCACAACGCCAATTGCCCTGCCTTCAGCTGATTTTGTCGTCATCAAGCCACGCCATGGGCTATCAACTCAGGATATTTTCCGCTCTCCAACGCTCAAACGCGACACTGAAACTGCTACAATCGAAGGCTTCGCCGGAAACGGTCGAGAACAAGTTTTCGAGTTTGGTTGTAACGATCTTCAGCCAGTAGCAGAGACGCTTTGTCCAGAAATTTCACAATCATTGAGTTGGTTGTCGTCTTTTGGACTTAAAGGTCGAATGACTGGATCAGGAAGCGCAATTTTTGCGCAGTTGCCGCACCATTTGGATTTGCCCGTCGCGCCTGTCGATTGGGAAATTCGAAAATGCCGCAATCTGCAGGCGCATCCTCTGGCTGGATGGTAGCGGTTGTGTTTGACCAAACGGATTTTTGGGTTAGTTGAGTTTACTGAATTAACTGAGTTAACTGAGTTATGGGTTTGTTGCTTCGGCAGCAGTCCTGTGTAGGGGTGTCGCCAAGTTGGTTAAGGCACCGGATTTTGATTCCGGCATTCGCAGGTTCGACTCCTTCCACCCCTGCCAAATTTTGAGTGATTTCGGGTAAGCAATATTTGTTTTATCCGGGGCCCTGAAAATTTCAAGCCCGCTGCGTAGCGGGCTTGAAATTTTTGAACAGCGGTTTTTAGAATAATTTTTTAGCCACATCCAATGTCCTCAAACGCTGGGCCCCACATGCAGCCACAACACTCGGACTTCATGCTTTTCACCGGCAATGCCAACCCAGGTATGGCTCTTGAAATTGCTGAACATCTGGGTATCGCGCTGGGTGCAGCACATGTTGGACGTTTTTCAGACGGTGAAGTTACGGTCGAAATCCAGCAAAACGTCCGAGCACGCGACGTTTTTGTGGTGCAGTCAACTTGCGCGCCCACCAATGAGAACCTAATGGAATTGCTCATCATGGTTGATGCGCTGAAACGCGCGTCGGCTGAGCGTATCTCTGCTGTTATTCCGTACTTTGGTTACGCCCGACAAGACCGTCGTCCTCGGTCCGCCAGAGTGCCAATTACCGCCAAAATGGTGGCAAATATGCTGCAAGCTGTGGGAGTTTCGCGCGTATTGACGATGGATCTGCATGCCGACCAGATTCAAGGGTTTTTTGATATTCCGGTAGACAACATTTATGCGTCGCCAGTGCTGCTTGGCGATTTGCGCCAGAAAAACTATTCTGATCTGATGGTAGTTTCCCCTGACGTGGGAGGCGTGGTTCGGGCTCGCGCGCTGGCCAAGCAACTTGGCTGCGACATGGCAATCATCGACAAGCGCCGCCCCAAGGCCAATGTGTCTGAAGTCATGCACGTGATTGGCGATATCGAAGGCCGAAATTGCGTCATCATGGACGACATGATCGATACCGCTGGCACGCTGGTCAAGGCAGCAGAAGTGTTGAAGGAGCGCGGCGCGAAAAAGGTGTACGCCTATTGCACGCACCCTATTTTTTCGGGCCCTGCAATTGACCGCATTGCCCAAGGCGATGCGCTGGATGAAGTAGTGATTACCAACACCATTCCACTTAGCGACAACGCGAAAGCTTGCAAAAAAATCCGCCAACTGTCTGTTGGGCCTTTGATAGCTGAAACCATTCAGCGTATCGCCAAGGGAGAGTCGGTGATGAGTTTGTTTTCAGACCAAGACCAAGCGGTTTTGCTTTGAATCAAAAAGCGGCTGCATCGACGTCATAGTCAGTGCAGCCTTTTTACGTCGGGGAAAGCTGGTCGCGGCCTACCCCTTTAAGGAGAAGTTTATGAAATTCGTCGCTTTTGAGCGCGCCAAGCAGGGTACGGGTGCGAGCCGCCGTCTCCGCATTACGGGCCGCACGCCCGGTATCGTTTATGGTGGCACCGGTGAGCCAGCGTTGATTGAAATCGATCACAACGCGCTGTTTCATGCCATTAAAAAAGAAGCTTTTCACGCCTCCATTCTTGAGATGGAACTCGGCGGCAAAGAGCACAAGGTTCTTCTGCGCGATTTGCAGATGCACCCTTTCAAACAGCTAATTTTGCACATTGACTTTCAGCGTGTAGAAGCCAAAACCCGCATGACGGTCAAGGTGCCGTTGCATTACAGCGGTGAAGAAAACTCACCAGCGGTAAAAACCGATAATTGCTTGGCCAACCACGTGCTGACCGAGTTGACGGTGTCGTGCTTCCCGGCTGATATCCCTGAGTCCATTGACGTTGATTTGAGCAACCTGAAGAAGGGCTCATCGCTGCACGTTAAAGACATCACGCTGCCAAAAGGCGTGAAGTTTGTCACCAAAGGCCAGGTAAACCCGGTGTTGGTATCAGTTACCGCAATCGTTGAAGAAGTAGAAGCGCCAGCAGCAGTGGCCGACGCATCGGGCGGCAAAGACGCTAAAGCTGCTGCCGGCAAAGCTGCAGCTGCCGCAAAAGATGCCGCTAAACCAGCAGCCAAAACTGCAGCCAAGCCTGCCGCTAAAAAGTAAGCTTACTGCTTATTCAAAACAGCTACTGGGCTTTCAGGCTCCTGCATTCGCAAGAATGCAGGAGCTTTTTTATTGGGCTTTAAAATTTACCGCATGGAATTTTCAGCATGATCAAACTGTTTGTTGGCCTTGGCAACCCCGGCGCAGAGTACGAGGCTACCCGCCACAACGCCGGTTTTTGGTGGATAGAGGCGCTGTCTCGCGAGCTGAAAGCGCCCTTGAGTTTTGATAAAAGCTATTTTGGGCAAGTGGCCAGAACAACCGTTAATGGCCAAACCGTCTGGCTGCTTGCACCGCAGACATTCATGAATTTGTCGGGTAAATCAGTTGCTGCGCTTGCACGGTTTTTTAAAATCAAGCCTGAAGAAGTGTTGGTTGCGCACGATGAACTTGACATCGCGCCGGGCCAGGTCAAGCTA
>JANPDQ010000088.1:0-7485 GCA_031431575.1 Polaromonas sp. | reverse complement strand
ATGCTGGGCACCAGCGCTATTCGCAACCTGATCCGTGAAGCCAAAGTGGCGCAAATGTATTCGTCGATCCAAACCGGTAACAGCGTGGGCATGCAAACGCTGGACCAAAACTTGACCGACCTGGTTAAGCGCAACGTAATTTCGGCAGGCGAAGCGCGCGGCAAGGCAAAAATTCCCGAAAACTTCCCCGGTTAGACGTGGCCCCCACGCTTGTCACTTCGTGTACTACGCTGCCCCCCGAGGGGGCCGCTGCGCCTGCGGCCCGGCAAAGCCAGTTCCGCGGCCCCTGCTTGAAAAGAAAAGCCCCCGCGCTTGCCCACTGCGTGTGGCCGCTGCCCCCCGAGGGGGCCGCTGCGCCTATGGCCTGGCAAAGCCAGATCCATGGCCCCTGCTTGAAAACGCGGGGATGTCAAAAATTAAAGGAGTTCTAAATGGAACGCGACCAAGCCAGTAAATTCATCAACGACCTTTTGAAGCTGATGGTCAGCCGCAATGGCAGTGACTTGTTCATCACGGGCGATTTTCCGCCCGCCATGAAGGTGGACGGCAAGGTCACCAAGGTGTCGCCGCAGCCATTGAACGCTGGCCATACGCTTGCGCTGGCGCGGGCCATCATGAATGACAAGCAGGCAGCCGAGTTTGAACGCACCAAAGAATGCAACTTTGCGATCAGCCCGCCTGGCGTGGGGCGCTTTCGTGTCAATGCTTTTATTCAGCAGGGCCAGGTTGGCATGGTGATGCGGGTGATTCCGGCAACGCTGCCTACCATTGACGGGCTGGGCGTGCCGCAAGTGCTCAAAGAAGTCACCATGAGCAAGCGCGGCCTGGCAATTATGGTGGGCGCTACCGGCTCGGGCAAGTCGACCACGTTGGCGGCCATGGTGGACTGGCGCAACGAGCAGTCTTACGGCCACATCATCACAATTGAAGACCCGGTGGAGTTTGTGCACCCGCACAAAAACTGCGTGGTCACCCAGCGCGAAGTGGGCCTCGACACCGACAGTTGGGAAGCCGCACTGAAAAACACTTTGCGCCAAGCGCCCGACGTGATTTTGATGGGTGAGGTGCGCGACCGTGAAACGATGGAACATGCCATCGCCTTTGCTGAAACTGGCCACCTGTGCATGTGTACGCTGCATGCCAACAGCGCCAACCAGGCGCTGGACCGCATCATCAACTTCTTTCCCGAGGAGCGCCGCCAGCAACTGCTGATGGATTTGTCGCTGAACCTCAAAGCGATGGTGTCGCAGCGTCTGATCACCAGGCAAAACAGCAAAGGCCGTGTTGCTGTGGTTGAAGTCATGCTGAATACGCCGCTGATCTCAGATTTGATCTTCAAAGGCGAAGTATCAGAGATCAAAGAGATCATGAAGAAAAGCCGCAACCTCGGCATGCAAACGTTCGACCAGGCATTGTTCGATGCATTCGAGTCCAACCTGATCACGTACGAAGACGCGCTGCGCAACGCTGATTCAGTGAACGATTTGCGCCTGCAGATCAAGCTCAATTCGAAGCGCGCTAAATCGGTGGATTTGGCGGCGGGCACCGAAAACTTTGCAATTGTTTGATTGCTTTAATTTTTTAATGACTTGAACCTTTATGTCCAGCATCACCCCGAAAGCTTACGATCCCGCAACGCAGCACAAAGTGGCCTTTTTGGGTCTAGGAGTGATGGGTTTTCCGATGGCGGGGCATTTGTCCGCAGCAGGCCACCACGTTCGTGTCTACAACCGCTCTGCTGCTAAATCAATAGCATTTATCGCCGAATTCTCAGGTGCCACGCATGGTTTAACGCCTAAGGCGGCGGTTGCCGATGCGGATGTTGTTTTTTGCTGCGTAGGCAACGACAGCGACTTGCGCAGCGTGGTGTTGGGGCCAGACGGCGCATTTGCAGGCATGAAGCCGGGGGCAATTTTTGTCGACCACACCACCGCATCAGCAGATGTGGCGCGTGAGTTGTACGCCGCCGCAAAGCAGTTGGGCTTGCATTTTGTCGATGCGCCAGTCTCGGGCGGGCAGGCCGGTGCGCAAAACGGTGCATTGACAGTCATGTGCGGCGGGGACGCCGCCGCGTTTGAGGCGGTAAAGCCCGTTGGCTTGGCATTTTCAAAAGCGTTTGCGCTGATGGGTGCCAGCGGCGCGGGCCAGCTCACCAAAATGGTCAACCAGATTTGTATTGCTGGACTGGTGCAAGGCCTGAGCGAAGCAGTCGCGTTCGGTCAGAAAGCCGGGCTGGACGTGAACCAGGTGCTGGACGTCATTGGCAAAGGCGCAGCGCAGAGCTGGCAGTTAGATAACCGCGGCAAAACCATGGTGGCCGATAAATTCGATTTTGGTTTTGCGGTCGACTGGATGCGCAAAGACCTGGGCCTGGTGCTGGACGAGGCCAAGCGCAACGGCGCGCGGTTGCCGGTTACTGCGCTCGTCGATCAGTTTTATGCTGACGTGCAAGCCCTGGGCGGGCAGCGTTGGGACACGTCAAGTTTGGTAAAGCGTTTGCGCTAGGAGTCTAGGCGGCGGAAGCCTAGGAACAGAGTCGCCCGGCTCGCATCAGTTTGCAGGGTTGGTTTTGTTGGCGTCTGGCTTGGCTGGCGCTGGCATCATGCGGGTCAGCTCTTCTTCTGAAATCGTCTCAAAAACGCGCACGACTTTTTGCACGCCAGTGGTGCTGCGCGCAATGGCAGTGGCGCGGTCGGCTTCGCGCTGTGTGACGCGGCCCATCAAGTGCACAATGCCGCGCTCGGTGTTGACCTTGAACGCGCTTGAAACCAAATCCTTGCTATCAATTAGTGACGCTTTGATGCGGCCAGTGATCAGCACGTCGTTTGAGCGCTGCGACAGGGTTGAAATTGGCAAAACCGCCAGCTCATTGACGACTGACGTGACGTTTTCCACCTTGGTGACGATTTGCCCCACCGCCTGCTTGTCTTGCTCGTTCGGTACTTCGCCAGTAATCAGCACCTGGCGGTTGTAGCTGGTGACATTGACGTGAACACGGTCGCCAATGTTGGTGCGAATGCGGCTGGCTGCGCGCAGCTCAATGCCCTCGTCTTCCAGTTGCGCACCGGATGTTCGGCGGTCAATCGCCAGCATGGTGCCGCCGACCATTGCGCCACCAATTACCAGCGGCACGCACGCCGACAGCGCGGTCAAGGCCAGTGCAGCCGCTAAAGCCAGCGTGACAGGTTTGAACGGAAAGTTAAATTGCAGGGATGTGGTCATGGTGTTCTTCATAGTGTTGATTCCTGGTCGCCAAGTAACTGGGCATCTACGCCGTCGCAAATGCAGTGCAGTACCAAAAGATGAACTTCCTGAATGCGCGCGGTGCGGTCATGTGGCACGCAAATATGAACGTCGGTTTCACGCAGCGCGTGGGTGATCTTGCCGCCGCCTTTTCCGGTTAGGGCCACGACTGTCATTTCGCGTTCGTGGGCAGCTTCAATGGCCGCCAGTACGTTGCCTGAATTGCCGCTGGTGCTCAGCGCCAGCAACACATCGCCCTGGCCACCAAAGGCACGTACCTGTTTTGAAAAAATGACGTTAAAGTCGTAGTCGTTGGCAATGGCAGTAAGGATGGAGCTGTCCGTTGTCAGTGCAATTGCCGCTAGTTCAGGTCGCTCGCGCTCATAACGGCCAACAAACTCCGCCGCGAAATGCTGGGCATCTGCTGCAGACCCGCCATTTCCACACGCCAGCACCTTGCCGCCACTGGTAACGCTGGCAAGGATTGCCTGCACGGCCGCAGCAATCGGTTTGGACAAAACCTGGGCCGATTGGTACTTCAAGTCGGCGCTGTCTATAAAGTGCTGTTCAATACGTTGTTCGAGCATGGCATGATGATAGCGTCTGAAAATAGCGGTAGCGCGAAACCCCCGCCACGTCTGGTTACAGCCAGGTCAGTATCTATGCCGCGTCAAACGCCCCGCGCAGCCATTCAATTGTGCGAGCTTGCGTATTGCCAAGCGCTCCCTCAATCAAAAGCACATCAAAGCGGCACGGGGGCAGGGTTTTGTAGCGCATCAAGTAATGCTGTGCGGCAAACACAATGCGGCGCTGTTTTACCGCGCTGATGCTGGCACCTGCGCCGCCATGGGTCGCGTTGGCGCGCTGTCGGACTTCAATAAAAACCAGTGTGCCGTCACTAGCACCCATGATGAGGTCAATCTCGCCGCCGCCCCGACCTGGGGTTTTAAAATTTCTCGCCAGTAGTCGCAAACCAGCAGCTTGCAAATGCGCAAGCGCGATGGCCTCGGCAGCATCGCCGCGCACTTTAGTGGTCGGCTTGGCAGCGCCGGAGGTGGTAACCTGACTTGCTACATGTGCATTTGGCTTTTTGGAAAACCACATTGAACGCTACTTTCGACTTGGCCCTGGCCGCGGCAACGGCCGCTGCGGGCATGCAACATTATCCGCAGGCAACGCTGTATGTGGTGGCTACGCCAATTGGCAATTTGGCCGACATCAGTTTGCGCGCGCTGCATGTATTGCAACTGGCCGACGCAATCGGCTGCGAAGACACCCGCCATACGCAGGGCTTGCTGCGCCAGTTTGGCATTGAAAAACCGCTGTTGGCTGTGCATGAACACAACGAACTTGAAGCCGCTGTCGGCGTGATTGAGCGCCTGCAGCGCGGCGAGCGCGTGGCCTACGTCAGCGATGCCGGCACGCCCGCAGTGAGCGACCCCGGCGCGCGGCTGGTGGCTGCGGTACGCGCCTCTAGCCTGCGCGTCATGCCGCTGCCGGGTGCCAGCAGCGTAACCACGGCGTTGAGCGCGGCGGGGATTTCGGGCGATTCTGGCTTTACTTTTGCGGGCTTTTTGCCCAGCAAAGCTGGCGAGCGCGACACCGCCGTTGCCGCACTGCAAAGTGAGACAAAAGCAGTCGTCATCATGGAAGCGCCGCACCGCATTGAAGCGCTGGCAACTGCGATGGCTCCGCTGGCCGACCGCCCGGTGACGGTGTGCCGCGAGTTGACCAAACAGTTTGAAGAAATCGCCACTATGCCTGCTGCCCTGCTGGCTGCATGGTTGGCTGCCGGGCCGCAACGTACGCGTGGTGAGTTTGTGCTGGTGCTGCACCCAATGCATGTCGAGCTTGAGGCTGACGATGGTCAGCGAGTTTTACGCCTGTTGCTGGCTGAGCTGCCGCTTAAAACTGCAGTAAAGCTGGCTGCAGACATCACCGGCGCACCACGCAACGCGCTGTATGACACGGCACTCAAATTGAAAGCGTCATGAACCCGAATGCTGATAAATTGTGGCCCGGCCCGCGTTGGGCGCTGGCCGTGTTGCTGGCGCTGCTCGGCATGCTGGGACCGTTTTCAATCGACACCTACCTGCCAGCATTTGCAGGCATTGCCAAGTCACTGGGTGCAACGCCAGTTGAAATGCAGCAAACGTTGTCGAGCTATTTGTTCGGCTTCGCCATCATGAGCCTGTTTCACGGCGCGCTGTCAGACAGCGTGGGCCGCAGGCCGGTGGTGCTGTGGGGTGTGGCTATTTTTACGCTGGCGTCCGCCGGGTGCGCGCTGTCGCAAAGCATTGGCCAGCTCGTATTTTTCAGGGGTGTTCAGGGCTTGTCGGCAGGCGCTGGTATTGTGGTGGCGCGTGCCATTGTGCGTGACATGTTTCCCCCCGCCCAGGCGCAGCAGGTGATGAGCCAGATCACGATTTATTTTGGCGTCGCGCCAGCAGTAGCGCCAATAGTCGGCGGCTGGATTTTTACCCATGCCGACTGGCACTTCATCTTCTGGTTTTTAACCGGTGTCGGTGTGCTGCTGTGGTGCGCGAACTATAAGTTCTTGCCTGAAACGCTGGACGACGCACAACGTCAGCCGTTCAATGCGCGGCATTTGCTTGCTGGCTACCGGCAACTCGGCGGCGACCCCAAATTTTTGCTACTGGCGTTTGCCAGCGGGTTGCCGTTTAACGGCATGTTTTTGTACGTGCTGTCGGCACCGGAATTTTTGGGCAGGCACCTGCAGTTGCCGCCAACCGAGTTTTACAAGTTTTTTCTGGTCACTATTGCCGGCATCATGGCGGGTGCCTGGGTTAGCGGCAGACTGGCGGGCAAGGTCGCGGCTAAAAAACAAATCAGGCATGGTTTTGTCATCATGCTGACGGTATCAAGCGCAAACCTTGCAGCCAATTTATTGTTTGACGCGCATGTTTCGTGGGCGCTGGTGCCTATTGCGCTGTTCGCGTTTGGCTGGGCCATGATGATGCCGGTTGTCACGTTGTTGGTGCTCGATTTATACCCCGAGCGGCGGGGCATGGCGTCTTCGATGCAGTCGTTTGTGGCGTCTATTGCAAACGGCGTTGTGGCGGGGGTGCTGGCACCGCTGGTGATGCATTCCACCGTGGCGCTGGCGGTGGCGTCTCTGGGCATGATGTTTATCGGGCTGGCGGCGTGGGTGTACTTGCACCACCGGTGGCCTGACATCGGCAGAACGGTATAAAAGCACTAACTTTTAAGTGTTTTATGCCTGTAGCCCAATAAATACGAGCGCAAGCAGCTCTTAAATCAGGAGCAGATCAATTGTCATTCACCGGGTCACGCCGGGTATCCATTGCCTGGCCAATGCGCTGCGCGATGTTTGCAGGGTCGAGGTAGACAAAAAAGAACAAGTCAATTCCCCCTTCCCTGAAGGTGTAGGTCATGATGTCGCCCTGCCACGAAGCAACCCGGTCGACCAGAAACGGTGGGCCAAACTCGCGCTCTACATCTGCGCGGCTCCATTGGTTTAAAACAATGCGCTCGAACTCTGAGCGCTGCAGCACTTGGCGGGTAGACACCACCCGGCCTTGCGCGTCCAGGTCCACCATCACCGCCGTTTGGCCTGACGGCAAACGCGAGTACTGCAGGCGTGAGCCGTTGGGAATTGCCACCTCACGCGTTGGCTGGCCGTAGGTTGCCAGCACGTCGGCCCGCGATGTGCCGGGTGCCACGCGCTCTATCGCGCAACTTGCCAGAAAAACGCATGCCGCAGCTAAAAAGGTTGTGCTTGAACGTTTAAACATGAATTAACGATACCGCAAAAGCGCACCGCTTGCACGGCACACCGTTACCATTGGGGGGTATGACATTTGACGCACTCCCCGCCGCGACTTCCCCGCCAACTTCACCCACGATTTCTGCCATCGACGCGAAGTCTGGCGCAGTGCCGTTGCAAGTGCGCGTCCCGGTCAAACCCAACGCAAAATTTCTTCTCGCCCACCCGGCGCATTTTGTGGCGCTCGGTTTTGGCTCGGGCTTAAGCCCGATTGCCCCCGGCACGGCTGGCACGCTGTGGGCCTGGCTGGCCTACCTGACGCTGCAACCGTTTGTGAGCGACGCACAAATGGGCTGGCTGATTCTGGGCGCAACACTCGTCGGCTGGTGGGCTTGCACCGTCACCGCAAAAAACATGGCCGTGCAAGACCCTGGCAGCATTGTGTGGGACGAAGTGGTGGCGTTTTGGTTGGTTTTATGGCTGGTCATGCCCAC
>JANPDQ010000087.1:0-2696 GCA_031431575.1 Polaromonas sp. | reverse complement strand
TCTGCGCCGCCTTGGTTGATACCAAAGCCCCATTGCTCGGGGTTGATGTAACTTGGCGTTCCTGCATGCAGTGCCCGCATGGCTTCGCTTTCGCGCCCAGATAAGGCTACGCCCAAATCCAGCACGCGCAGCACGCCGTCTTCACCGTGGTGCAGGTTGGCGGGTTTGATGTCGCGGTGAATCACGTTTTGCCGGTGCAGCCGACCCAGCGCTTTGGTAGCCTGCGTGACCATAGAAATCGCTTGCGGCACGCCGATTTTTTGCTGCCGGTCAAGCAACTGCTGCAGTGTCTCGCCCGCGTGCCATTCGTATAGCAAATAAAACGCGCTTGGGCTTTGGCCGTTGGGCAGCGCCTCGTGCAAGTGCACAAAGCTGCCTGCTGCGTTAGAAGTCTGCATGCGTTTGGCCAGCCACGCTTCGTGGGCCAGCATGGCGCGCTCTTCGGGGTCAGCGGCGCGAGCCGGGTGCAGAGTTTTAAGGGCGTAGAGTTTTCCTGGCTGCAGATTGGGTGCCGACACGCCAGTGCTGAGCTCGGGGGTCAAACTCCTGACCTGGTACAGCACATTGATGCCGTTGTCGGCTACCGGGGCGGTGACGGTAAAGCCATCGATCGTCTCGCCCAGCTTCAGGCGCGGCGGTATGGGCAACTCGCTTGCGCGGCGATTCTCATCTTGCAGACTGGCATCCGACAAGCTCAAAACCCGCACAAGCATTGCCGTAGCGTTGTCATTGCTGCCAGAGGCAAGCGCAGTATCGACGAGCTTTTGGCTCAAAGCCTGTGCATTCAAGCCGTGCTCTTGCGCAAGGTTTGCCTTGATGAGCGAAGCGAGTCGTTTGGCAGCAATAAAGCCATGCACGCCGTCAGACAGCAGCACAAACACATCGCCCACCAGCAAATCGCCCTGCAAATAGTCCACCACCAAAGCGCCTTCAGCGCCCAGGCAGCGCAGCAGCATATGCTTTAAGTCGGGGTGATCAACCGCGTGGTCGGTGGTGAGCTGCTTGAGCTCGCCACCCCGCAGCAGGTAAGCGCGCGTGTCGCCCACATGCGCCACTGCATAAGACTGGCCGCGCAGCACGATAGCGGTAAGCGTGGTCATACCCAGCACGGGCTGCCGGCGCTGGTTTACGCCCGCCAGCCAGCTGTTTTGGGCGCTAATGATGCGGTCAAGCGCCACCGTCGTGTCCCAGGTATCAGGCGTGCCGTAGTAGTCACGCACCAAGCTGGTCACCGTGGTTTGCGCGGCCTCTTTGCCCATGCCGCCTGTGCTCACGCCGTCAGCAATTGCCACGATGGAGCCCATGCTGCCCTGCCCCGGCGCTGGCAGCATGGCGGCACAAAAATCTTCGTTGATCGGTTTACGGCCTGCCTGCGAAGCGAAGCCAATGTCTATTTCAAATGCCATGCACCAGTCTATGCAATTTGTATGCCCACATTGGTGCATTGCCATGGCGGCAAGACGTGTAGCGGTGGCACGTTGCTTGCAAGCCAACGGGCACTTAAATACGTATTTAATTGGGGCAATGCATTGAAAAAATCGAAATTGGTGATGGTGGGCAACGGCATGGCGGGTGTGCGCACCATTGAAGAGCTGCTCAAGGTTGCGCCTGAGCTGTACGACATTACCGTTTTTGGCGCGGAGCCACATCCCAACTACAACCGCATTTTGCTCAGCCCGGTGCTTGCGGGCGAGCAAACGCTCGATGAAATCGTTTTAAACACCTTCGAGTGGTACAGCGAGAACCACATCACTTTGCATGCGGGCAAAAAAGTGGTGGAAGTCGATCGCGTCAACCGCATCGTAAAAGCAGACGACGGCAAAGGTGGATTTATAGAGGTCGAATACGACCGCCTGCTAATGTGCACTGGCTCGAACCCTTTCATTTTGCCGATTCCGGGCAAAGACCTGGATGGCGTGATTGCATACCGCGACATTGCAGACACCAACGCAATGATCGACGCATCCAACAAATACAAAAAAGCCGTGGTGATTGGCGGAGGCTTGCTGGGCCTGGAAGCGGCGAACGGCCTGATGCTGCGCGGCATGGACGTGAGCGTGGTGCACGTGATGCCAACACTGATGGAGCGCCAGCTTGACAGCGTAGCGGGCGGTTTGCTGCAAAAGTCGCTGGAAGCGCGCGGCTTGAAGTTTTTAATGGGTGCGCAAACGCAAGAGCTTGTCGGTGGGCCGGAGGGGCGGGTATCCGCTATCAAATTCAAAGATGGCACCGAGCTGGCAACCGACCTCGTAGTAATGGCAGTGGGCATTCGGCCCAACACAGCATTGGCCGAGTCGATGCGCCTGCATTGCAACAAGGGCATTGTGGTGAACGACACCATGCAAACCACCACTGACGCGCGCATTTACTCAGTCGGTGAATGCGCAGCGCACCGGGGCATTGCCTACGGTTTGGTGGCGCCATTGTTTGAGCAAGCCAAAGTGGCGGCAAACCACCTGGCACAATTTGGCATTGGCCGCTACACCGGCTCGCTCACGTCCACCAAGCTCAAAGTCACTGGCATTGATTTGTTCAGCGCGGGCGAATTTATGGGCAGCGAGGGCTCAGAAGAGATCATCATGAGCGACCCGTTTGGCGGCGTTTACAAAAAGCTGGTGATCAAAGACGACAAGCTGATTGGCGCGTGTTTGTACGGTGACACGGTCGATGGCAGCTACTACTTCAAATTGCTGCGA
>JANPDQ010000086.1:0-7600 GCA_031431575.1 Polaromonas sp. | reverse complement strand
CAACGCTATTGCAGACGCCAACGACCTGAGCCAGCTCAGCAACATCGTGCAAGACAAGCGCAACGGCAAACGCGCAGGCGCCAAAAAAAGCCGCCGCAACCGCCACTATGAAAAGCAGCTGATCAGAAACGCCATCACCGCTGGCGTGCTGAATGGCGTTGATGCGGAAGACTCGCCACCAGCAGGCCGGGCCGACGACGCCTGAGCCCTTGCCGGTGGGCAAACGGCGGGCTGGCTGACGATGGTGAAATTTGTGGGCAGCTGAAAACGCTACTGATTAAATAGCTGCTTGCGCCCGTATTTATTGCACTAGAAGCCGATTTAATGCCAGGGAATAGCTTTTTTGAAACGGCGTCTTCAAATCGGACCAACAGCCGAAACCAGGCGACTCACGTCATCCAGCAAAAGCGACACCATCGCTATCAAGCCTTGCACGTAGCTGGGCTCAACTTCCAGATACCCCTCGTACTCGGCCAAGTTGCGTTTGTTGTGCGCACTGTCAAGCTGCCGCCACTGCACTGCCGTCCAACCCACGGTGTGCTGGAGGGTTTGAAACACCAAGTACCGGTTCTCACTGCGGTAACCGTGCCAGCGCAGCGCCGCCAAGCCCGCTGCATGCCCCACTGAATAAGCCGATATAAACCGGCCCTCCATCGAATTGGATTCACGCTTTGCATCGTCCAGGTGCTTGCGCGCCATCACTAGCAGGCGCTCAATGTCCAACGCGCTGGCAGGCTCTGCTTTGATTCCATTTCCAGATCATCCGTGCACTTTGTCGGCTTCGCTAGCCGTACGTTTGTACTGTCGTCGCTTCGCCTTCGCGTTCACGAATGATCTGAAAATGGAATACGCTGACCAATCTTGGCTAAATTTTCAAGCGCCGTGTTGCTCATTCAAGGCTCCCATACATCAACTCAAACGGCCCAGCCAAAATGCGCTGCACAACCGACCCCGCCTCTGCACGGCGGGCATCAAACTCATCAGGCGTATACAGCTTGACCTCGATGCGCCGCCCTAGCTGCTCCTCTAGCGGCAACAGCAGCGCCAGTGCGTCGCCCAGCTGCACACTGCTAGAGACCAGCAACACATCCACGTCACTTGCCGCATGCGCAGTACCCTTGGCCACAGAGCCAAAAACCAGCGCTAGCTGCAAGCTGCTGGCCAGCGGGCGAAGCGCATCTGTGATGGCGGGAATGGCGCCCATCGTCTTGCGCACCAAGTTGGCCAAGTCGGCAAACACCGGGCTGTCGGGGTTGGCCTTTACCCGGCGCAAGTTACCAATGCGCTCCTCCACCACCAAGCCCGCCACATGCAGCCGCTTGACTTCCCGCTGCAGGGATGCACTGGCCAGCGACGTTAAACGGATCAATTCCTGAATGTGATACCAGCGTTCAGGCTGGCCAAACACCCATTCCAGGACTTTGGATTGGGGTTGAGTAAATAACGCTTGGGCGGATGACATGTGCTTGATATTAGCACGATTGTGCTTAAAATGCCAATCCCAACGCAGGGCTGGATGCTGCTTGCGTAGCTTTATGACGGGAACTTGCTCTGAGCGGCGCGCTAACCAGTCAGCCACTAGCGTGAATGCCGTTCAGAACAGATTTATGCTATAAATATAGTAGCTGCTTACGCCCGTATTTATCGGACTAAAGACCGATTTAATCCCCAAGAACGCCTTTTTTCAGCTCAAAACGGCTTGAAAATCACCTCAAACCACCCGTCATTCCCTAATAGTCAGGAATCCAGTGTTCCCGAATTTCTGAGGCTTTAATCCGTCTGCCAATTCCTTACTTATGTTGTAATGAAGGCTATTTAAATTTAGCATTACAAAACATCAACTGAAACGAGGCGCATCATGCTTGCAGCAGTCACCAGCAAAGGGCAGCTCACCCTGCCCAAAGCCATCAGGCAGCAACTAAACCTGGGTCAAGGCAGCCGCCTGGACTTCAGCGTGAACGAGCAAGGCTGGCTGATGGCGCGGCCTGTCACCAATACTGCTCTGGGTTTGGCCGGCATCTTGCGCAGGCCTGGGCGGGCTGCGGTGCCCATTGAGGCGATGGCTGATGCGGTTCAAGAGGTGGCCGCCGAACTGAATGCCCCTGCAAAAAGCAAAGCCACGCGCAAAGCATGATTGGGCTGGACACCAATGCTCTGCTGCGCCTGCTGACAGACGACGACGCGGCGCAAGCCGAGCTGGTGCGCAACCGTTTAGCTGCGCTTGACGCAACGCCCGAGTCCGTGCTGCTGAACAACGTGGTGCTGGTTGAAACACTGTGGACGCTGCGCAGGTTGTACGACTTTGAACGCAGCAAGCTGCAAGACCTGATGGAGCAACTGCTGTCAGCCAGCACCTTTTGCTTTGAAAACCGCCAGGTTGTGACCCAAGCCTCCATGCTTTTTCAGTCAAGCACGGCTGATTTTTCTGACTGCCTCATAGCCGCCCAAAACGCCGCACTGGGCTGCGAGTCCACAGTAACCTTTGACAAAGCAATGACCGGCTTGCCAGGCGTTGAGCTGCTGCGCGTCAAGCGATAAAGACCAATACGCTACTTATTTAGTAGCTGCTAGCGCCCGTATTTATTGGTCTATAGGCTGACTCAATGTGTCAATCCGACGTTTTAAGCACCACAAGAACCAAAACCGCCGCAAAACACCCATCATTCCCGCCAAGGCCAAAATCCAGCAACTTAGGCTATGTGAGCTTTTTGTACGCGGTGTTCAAATCAGCGCCCTTGCAGCAAAGAGCCAACTCAAGAACCAAGAGGTTTTTAAAAACAATTGTTTATGCTTGTACACCGTATGCCACATCAGTTTCGGGCTAACCTAGCTTATGAGACGCGCGGCAAGAAGACATTCTGTGCAATCCTGAAGATTCTCAGCGGTCTTCGGTTCTTGTATAGAAAGCCAGTTGTGGAAAGTCATACCGCGTTCCCTAGCAGTCCAAGCGGACTTCACAATCGCAAGCTTATTGAAGGACAACCTTCCCTTTGCCTGATGGTGCCAAAATTTCACGTTCATTTGAGCTTGTTCTGAGTACCTAGTCATGCCGCGGTCTTGATCCCACGCTCGAGCCGCTAACGCTTCTGACGCGGCAAGGTAATCAAGGTTGACCTTGGCCGCCGCAATTCTCGACGCCCTCTCTCGTTCAACTTGTTGTTGCTGCACAAGCAACTTTTGACTACGGAGGTCATCTTGTCGTTCTTTTTCTGCTAACTCTCGTTGGAGTTGTCTTGCATATCGGATGGATCCAATGGGATCGGCTATGTCTTTAGCAAGCCTCGGGTGAATGGTGGACACCAACGAGTCGTAAGTGTCGGGACGCGCGTAGGTAAGTTCGCCACGATCAATTGAAGCCCGAATCTCTGCGAACGACTGCGTTAAGAAATTGCGCTGTCGAGGTGTCATTGGCGGACGATATGTCTGAATTGCCCTCACTAATAGAGTCATAAAAGACCTTAGCGAAATGTCGCGCATGGCCATCGAAAAAAGCTCTGCAAGACCAACTTCGACAACACGCTCCGGCGAAGATTTAATCAACCGAATCGTTTCAAGGTGCCAAAGAAGGCCATGCTTTGAAACTAACACCTTTTGCGACAACCCGGAAAATCCCAGGGCGGTCAGAGAAGTCGTTAACTCCTCCGTGGTCCACGCGTCAGGGCTTGAATGTGACTCTGACCACTGCAATCGCAGAGTAGCAGCAAAATTTCGTATCAAGTCCGCAGAGCTCATCGACTGTAGTTGCTCTTTCCGGGCTTCTATTTTTTGAAAAAGTGCTTCTTGTTGTTGAACTTCAGCGTTCAAACTCTGCATCTCGTCTTTTCTTTTTTCTTCAATAAACGGGTGGTACAGCCATTTTTTTAAGCCAATCTCTTCGAGTACCGCTTGTCGAAGTTTTTCGCGCTTTACTCTGCCAGATATGCGCAACTTCCTGAGGTCAATTTCTAGGCAAGCACTTCCAATTTCTCGAATCTTGGCTAGCTTCTGGTTAGACACAGGATTGGTGACAACGATTTCTACAAACAGATCGTAAAAATTTCCTAAGCAGTCACGTGCTTTGCAACGAATGTCGGGTATTACGTTTCCAACGCGCTGTTCAAGATTGGCTTGGCTTAGTTGCAAAGTCCCTGAGCTCCAATACCACGTTTTATCTTTAGAGATACGGCTTAGGTATGTCGACGTGATTTGCTCGACGTGGTTTGGCGTTTTGACTGACTGCGCTTCAGCCAAAATTTCTTTTACGGCCCAATGCAAAACACTTTCAGAGACCATGCTCGCAGCTTGGCCAACCAAGTGCGCTAGTTCTGATGGGATGAAGTCGGAACTGTCAACCGCTTGCGCTTCCGCATCTCGTCTTGCGGTGTCAGTTAGCGCTTGGTCATCCCAGTGACGAATCCAGCAAACCATCGGCCCATCAAGCGTGGCGCGTGCCAAGATTTCTTGAGGCGTCCAAGACGATATCTCTGGGTCATCAACCCTAATTTCGATGACCCCATGCAAGCCTTCGAAGTCGACTTGAGTGCGGCTTGAAAGCTGAATCTGAATTATTCGGCCATCGTCAGTCGTCAGCCTCGCGGTTTGTTCGTCAATCCATTCCCTATATCGAATTTTTGCTCGCAAACGTTTGCCGTGGGCGAGACCAATGTACGGGTGCCCAGAGGCGCCATGAATTGAGACTTGTCGCGCCGGCGCTGGTAAATCTATCGAGTCTTGCTCGTATAGCAAACGTAGCGCTGCCATGCGCGCCGCGATGATCGCGCATCCGTGAGTTTGTTGACCTGAATCGTGTCGAAAGAACTTTCCACGAGTGTTCGGCTTTGCGAAATGACAGTTGTCTTTGTCGACATTGACGGCCTGAAGCGCACCTTTGCAGGATGGACACTCGCAACCGCATCTAAGTCCGTTCTGCTCTCTTCTGAGTTCGTTGACATGCACTATTCCGCCAGTCGTCGAATTAACGGCCCATGCCATGCGAGTAGATTGCAAAAGTTCAGTCATAACTGCAGAATTTTGGGATGACGAAGTGGGCGGTTTAAACAGGAAGAATCAGGATCGGACTTCAATACTTTTCATTTTCAAGCGATTTCCGCAAAAGAATCGGAGTCAGACTCCAATTCTTTTACCTTGAAACTCGTATTTCTAGGCCTTTTTCAGGCCTTGTCATCTATAAAAAATGCCTCCAGCCCAATAAATACGGGTGCAAGCAGCTCCTAAATATCTAGCATTGGGCCATCAGAATCCAGGCTTTGTATCTCGCGCCACCGGCCCTACAACCCGCCCACCCAGCCTACGTCTTCCTCGGCGAAGGCTTTACCAAGCCTTTCGCAGCCTCAGGCGCCAGGTAGTTCTGCCTTGGGCCTTCGCGTTCACGAATGATGTGGAAATTTACTGACATGTTGGCAATGTATATCTAAACCAATATAATTCGATGATACGAAAATCGTTCGATTTCTTGGTGATTCGCTCAAACGTTTGCGCGAGTTTCCGGATGACGCAAGACAAGACGCTGGCCGCCAGCTGGATCAGGTGCAGCGCGGCAAGCAGCCGGATGATTTCAAACCCATGCCCTCGATCGGTAAAGGCGTAGAAGAGATCCGCGTATGGGATGAGGCGGGTACGTTTCGGGTGATTTACACGGCTCGCCTGGCTGACGCGGTTTATGTTTTGCATGCTTTTCAAAAGAAGACGCCGACCACATCGCCACGCGACATTGAAACCGCTAAAACCCGTTTCGCGCAGTTAATCAAAGGCAGCAAATGACCAAACCAAAAATTGACAGTTACGTCAGCGTCTGGGACGCCATCACAGACACGCCAGAGGAAGCCGCCAACCTGCGCCTTCGCTCGGAACTGATGGACAAAATTACGGCCTTGATTCAAAGCAAGGGCTGGACGCAGCTTGAAGCGGCCAAGCAGTGCAGCGTCACGCAGCCACGCATCAATGAGCTGCTGCGGGGGCGCATTTCACGCTTCTCCCTTGATGCATTGGTCAACATTGCTGCGCACCTAGGCCAGCGCGTGCATGTGGAGTTGGAGGCGGCTTAGCCGCCTTTGCGAAAGCTCGGAAGAATGGGGGGGGTCAGATTCCAATTCTTTTGCGGAAAGCCCCCCTGCGGCCTGACGTTTGAAGTCAAAAACAGCTGTCGCAGAGAGAACATACCAACAAATGGTATTTATTGGTATATTGGCCGTCCTCAATTCATTCAAAACCCGGAGCGAGCCCCATGACCCGAAACACCTCCATCTCGCTAGGCGACCATTTCGGCGCGTTCATTGAGCAGCAAATCAGCCAGGGCCGCTATGGCTCTGCCAGTGAGGTGGTGCGCGCTGGGTTGCGGCAGCTTGAAGACAACGAGACGCGCCTGGCGGCTTTGCGTGCCGCGCTGGCCAATGGCGAAAACAGTGGCGCCAGCGCGCCATTTGACGTGGATGCGTTTCTAAAAGCCAAGCGGGAAAATGTCGCTGTAAAGGCGGCCGCCAATTGAGCAGCAGCTACGCCTTGTCGCCGCTGGCGCGGGCCGATTTGTCTGACATTTGGGACTACAGCTACAGCCAGTGGGGCGCGGACCAAGCTGAAGAGAATCGGTGAAGAGAATCGGGGTCGGACTCTAATTGTTTTGCCTAAAAGCCCGCTCCCCGAGACATTTCAGGTAGTTCCCGCTCATTAAAAGTGCTTGTAGCCAAATAAAATCGGGCGAAAGCAGCTATAAATTAAAGAGCAAATCGGAAGTGGTATTTTGAATTGCTTTTCAAAAATCCCAACCGATATTTAATTTGCGCTGGATGGAAGTTTGTGCAAACCCCAGTCCGCTTGACTACCCAACGTCGCCGCAGCCTTTCACAGACCTAACAAACATGCCAAATGTCCAGAAAACGTAAAACAAGTCTAATAGAAGATGTGATTGACGTAATTGCAATGCTGCCGTGGTGGGCGGGAGTTGCAATTGCGGTGGTTGGGTATCTGGTGCTGCATCGCTTGGCAACCCCAGCTGCAATTTCTGCAGTTCAACCCGGGCAAATGGGCAACCTTGTTGCTCAATCTATGGTTGCCGCTTTTGCATATGCGGGCCAGTATCTGGTTCCGCTTGTTGGTTTGATTGGTGCGGCGATCTCATTTTTTCGGCGCAAGCAGCGAATCGCTCTGGTCACTGACGTAGCGCAAGCCAAAAGCGCAGATGCGCTTGACGGTATGTCTTGGCGAGAATTTGAAATGCTGGTGGGCGAAGCATTCAGGTTGCAGGGTTACCGGGTGACTGAAACTGGGGGTGGCGGGCCTGATGGCGGCATTGATTTGGCATTAACTAAAGGCACAGAAAAGTTTGTTGTTCAATGCAAACAGTGGAGGGCCTACAAAGTCGGCGTGGATGTGGTGCGCCAACTCTACGGCATCATGGCTGCCAAGGGCGCTGCAGGCGGCTTTGTTGTCACATCGGGCCGCTTCACCGACGACGCGCGCAAGTTTGCAGAAGGTCTTAATGTTCAGTTAGTAGACGGCCCAAAGCTTTTCGGTTTGATCAAGCAAGCAAAGCAGTCACTGGCAGCGAGGCCGCAGCCAACCAACAGCAAACCGCAAATGGAAACGCCAAAAGCAGCAGCTGCAA
>JANPDQ010000085.1:0-4332 GCA_031431575.1 Polaromonas sp. | reverse complement strand
GGCTTCCGTGGAGGTTGAACTTCAATTAAGCTGCTTTTTCGTTCAACTGTCTGCTGTATTCCACGCAAGCTTTACCTTCATGGACTCCCTCTCCCAAATCGCTCTTGGTGCCGCCGTCAGCGTGGCCGTGATGGGCCGGCGAACCGCCGTCTGGAAAGCCGCCGCGTGGGGCGCGGTTGCCGGTACGCTGCCGGATCTGGATGTATTCATCGACCATGGCGATGCGATTCACAACATGGTGCTGCACCGCGCAGAAAGCCATGCCCTGTTCTGGTTGACGCTGTTCTCGCTGCCATTTGCTGCTGGCGTGGCACGGATCAGTGGCGAATGGGCGCTGTGGCGGCGTTGGTGGCTGGCGATGTGGCTGGCGCTGGTGACGCATCCGCTGCTGGATGCCATGACGGTCTACGGTACGCAGCTGGCGTTGCCGTTTTCCAATCACCCCTATGGCGTTGGCAGCGTTTTCATCATTGATCTGCTCTACACCTTGCCGCTGTTGATCGGCGTGGGCTGGGCTATTGCCGGGCGCGATAAGGGCATTGGCAATGGCGCAGCTGTTCATGGCAGCAGTCGCGGTTTGACTGCCAATGCGGTGGGGCTGGCTGTGAGCACCCTTTACCTGGCATGGGGCGTGGCCGCGCAGCAGCATGTGAGCCAGATCGCTAGAGCGTCGCTGGTCAAGCAGGGCATTCAGGCTGAAAGCCTGCTGGTCACGCCAACACCGTTTAACACGGTGTTGTGGCGGATCGTGGCGGTGTCCGGCGATGCGTACCACGAAGGGTTTTATTCGCTGTTCGATAAAACGCCCCAGATAGCCTTCGACGCCTACCCGCGTGGCAACGCGCTGGCGTCAGAGCTCAGCGGGGTCGAAGGCGTGAAGCGACTGAGCCGCTTTACCAAAGGCTTCTTTGCGCTGCGTGAAGACTCAGGCCGCATCTTCATCCGCGACCTGCGCATGGGACAAGAGCCGTACTACACCTTCAATTTTGCCGTGGCAGAAAAGCACAGCCCGGCGCAAGCTTTGGCAATTCCTGAACAGGTGAGCGGCCAGGGTGATATTCGATGCGGCCTTTCCTGGCTAGGGCAGCGGCTGGTCGGTGAGCCGCTACCGGCCCTCGGGAAGTTTTGCAGCAACCCAAGTTACCCTGAAAAGTGAAGGTTAGCGGGCCAAACAACCGGCCACAGAGAAACTTCCGAAGGTTGTTTGCTACTAATAATATAGCTGCTTGCGACCGTAAATATTGCGCTACAGCCCGAAATAATTAAAATATTACCTTAGCGCCGCCTGCGCTGCTTCACAACTGCAGCGGGTTTGCGAACAACCTCGTCGTCCACCACCATCAGCACCACCTGCTTGAACCCGAGGCCAAGCATGTCCAGCTCAGACGCCGCGGCGCGGCTCAGGTCGATGATACGGTTGCGGACGAACGGACCTCGGTCGGTGATGCGGACCAGCACTTCACGGCCATTGACCAAACTTTTCACGCGCACCATCGTGCCGAACGGAAGGGTTTTATGCGCTGCTGTTAGCGCTCCCATGTCGTAGCGCTCGCCGCTGGCGGTGCGCTTGCCATGAAAGCCGGGGCCGTACCACGATGCGCCGCCGCGCTCCAGTTCGCGCTCTGCGTTACTGAGGGAACTAGGGGGCTGCGGCAAATCAATCTGCGGCGCTCCGGCCAAGGGAGGTACAGCAGACGATTCGTTTGCGACATCCACCGCTAGAGCGGTTACGGGTGCAGGCTTGGCTTTAACGGAAGTAGACAGGCTTTGGCTACCCGGAGCTGGTTCCTGCACGGCGGCGCAGCCAGCCAGGGCCAATGCGCTGGCAACCACCGCCGACCTGAGAAGATGCTTGTAGAGCAATCTGGCCATTGCACCTGGGGGGTTAAAGCGGCTGAAGCCTTTGAACGATCTCGAGCGTGGGAGCGCTCTGGTTCATGCTGTAAAAATGCAAACCGGGTACGCCGCCATTGCGCAGCTGGTCGCATAAATCGGTGGTGACGTCCAGGCCGAAACTTTTAATCGATGCGGTGTCGTCGCCAAAACCTTGCAAGCGCAGGCGGATCCAGCGCGGGACTTCAGCGCCGCAGGCGTCTGAGAAGCGCAGCAATTGTGATGAATTGGTAATCGGCATGATGCCGGGCACCACTGGCACATCAACCCCAAGCTTGAAGGCGTCGTCAACAAACCGGAAGTACGCGTCGGAGTTGAAAAAATACTGCGTGATGGCGGAATCTGCGCCGGCTTTGACCTTGGTGACGTACGCCTTCAAGTCGTCATCCGCTGACTTGGCCTGCGGGTGTACTTCAGGATACGCGCCGACTTCAATGTGAAACGCATCGCCTGTCTCGGCGCGAATAAACGCCACCAGGTCGCTGGCGTAATGAAACTCGCCGCCGCCGCCGTAGCCGCTGGGCAAGTCGCCGCGCAGCGCTACCAGGCGTTTGACGCCCATGCTTTGCAGGGTGGCCAACTGCTGGCGCACCGCCGCTTTGGTTGCGCCCACGCACGAGAAATGGCAGGCAGCGTGCATGCCTTCCGCCAAAATTTGCGCCACGGTATTGAACGTGCCATCTTGGGTTGAACCGCCTGCACCAAAAGTGACTGAGCAGAACTCGGGTTTCAATGCGTACAGCGCCTCGCGTGTGGCGCGCAGTTTTTCAGCGCCTTCGGGCGTTTTGGGTGGGAAAAATTCAATGCTGATCGGCAAGGTCATTGTCAAATGCTCAAATATTTACGTTGGCAAGTTCTGCGTGGCATCGTCAGTCGTCCGACTGCGATTTGTCACGTTGCTTGCGCCGCGCCGGGCCATGCTGGCCAGCGTGAGCCTCTTCAGAGTCTTCGTGCGCGGCGTGTAGGGCGCGGGTTTCTGCACGCGGTGTGCGTTTGACGGCTTTGCGCGGCGGGGCAACTGGCAGCGGCTTGTTGTCCAGAGAAGCGTCACTGCCTTTTTTGCCGTGAATGAAGAACTCTCGGTTGCCATCACCGCCTTGAATGCCGGATTCCATCCAACCGAGTACGTCAACGCCCAGCTCAGCACAACAATCACGCAAGCGCTTTTCAACAAACTCGAAATGAGAGGCTTCACGCACAATGCCGCCCTTGCCAATCTGGCCGGGCTGCAATTCAAACTGCGGCTTGACCAGCATCAGCAAGTGGCCGTCGGCTTTGAGCAACCGCACAACAGCAGGCAGCACCAGGGTGAGTGAAATGAACGACAAGTCGCCGGTCAAAAAATCGAAGACGGGATCGATTTCAAATCCTTCAAATCCGTGATCAAGCTGATTTTCATCGTCAAAATGGCCTGTAGCGCCCATTTCATTGGCGCAAGCAGCTATTAAATCAGTAGCAGTCAATGACCGGGCATTGATGCCTTCCAGGCACACAACACGGTCATCGTCGCGCATGGTGGCGTGCAATTGGCCGTGCCCCACGTCAACACCAACCACTTGCACAGCGCCGTGTTGAAGCAGGCAATCGGTAAAGCCGCCAGTAGATTGGCCAACATCCAGGCAACGCAAACCCGACACGTCAATTCCAGTGGCCTTCAATGCGCCTTCGAGCTTCAAGCCGCCGCGCGAGATGTACTTGGCCTCGGTGTTGTCGAGTACTTCGACTTCAGCGTTGTCAGCAATCTCATCGCCGTTTTTGGCGACGCGTTTCCAAGGCGCAGCCACCTCCGCCTCATCAACCACCACGCGCCACTGCACACCCGAGCCGATCAGGCGCTGGGCCTGGGAGCGGGTAGTGGCAAAGCCGTGTTCGACGAGAAAGAGGTCAGCGCGCATTGGGGGTCTTGGAATTCGGGTACTTCACCGCAGAGACGCAGAGAACGCAAAGTAAGAGAGTCAGAGGAAGAGATTTTTGGTATTCTTTCTCTGCGGCTCTCTGCGTCCTCTGCGCCTCTGCGGTGAATGACTGCGTATTTAAAACGCAGACAAATCAATAGCGGTAGGCGTTGGCCTTGTAGGGGCCGGCCTTGTTCACGCCAATGTAGTCAGCTTGCTCCTGGCTCATTTCGGTCAGCATTGCACCAACTTTCTTGAGGTGCAAACGGGCTACTTTTTCGTCCAAATGCTTTGGCAACACATACACTTCGCCTACTTTGTAGTCAGCCTGCTTGGTGAACAGCTCGATTTGCGCCAACACTTGGTTTGCAAAGCTGGACGACATCACAAAGCTTGGGTGGCCCGTGCCGCAGCCCAGGTTCACCAGGCGACCTTTGGCCAACATGATGATGCGCTTGCCGTCCGGGAAAATCACGTGGTCGACTTGCGGCTTGATTTCTTCCCAGGTGCACTTCTCGAGTGACACAACGTCAATTTCGTTGTC
>JANPDQ010000084.1:0-2855 GCA_031431575.1 Polaromonas sp. | reverse complement strand
CTGCTCTCCGCTATGGCCATTGCCTACACCGACAAACTGATGTCGCACTCACCCAGCAGCAGCCACTGACCACCCCCTCCAACACCCACCGCCGGAACCCACACCATGAGCACTACCACCGCCATCCGCCAGGCAGACCTGATCGAATCCGTTGCCGCAGCGTTGCAATTCATCAGCTACTACCACCCGACCGATTACATCGCCCACCTGGCCCGCGCCTATGAGCGCGAGCAAAGCCCGGCGGCAAAAGATGCGATCGCGCAAATTTTGACCAACAGCAAGATGAGCGCCACGGGCCACCGCCCCATCTGCCAGGACACCGGCATCGTCAACGTGTTCCTGAAAGTGGGCATGGACGTGCGCTGGGACGGTTTTACCGGGTCGCTGGATGACGCCATCAACGAAGGTGTTCGCCAGGGCTACAACCACCCCGATAACACTCTGCGTGCCAGCGTCGTGGCCGACCCCGAGTTTTTGCGCAAGAACACCAAGGACAACACACCGGCGGTCATCTTCACCGAGATCGTTCCCGGCAACACCGTGGAGGTGACCGTGGCCGCAAAGGGTGGCGGCAGTGAAAACAAGAGCAAGATGTATATGCTGAACCCTGGTGACAGCGTGGTCGACTGGGTCTTGAAGACCGTACCCACCATGGGTGCCGGCTGGTGCCCGCCAGGCATGCTGGGCATCGGCATTGGCGGCACGGCAGAAAAAGCCGTGCTGATGGCCAAGGAAAGCCTTATGGACGACCTGGACATGTACGAATTGCAGGCCAAGGCAGCCAGCGGCGCAGAACTCGGCAATGTCGAAAAACTACGCCTGGAGCTGTTTGAAAAAGTCAATGCGCTGGGCATAGGCGCGCAGGGTTTGGGCGGCCTGACCACGGTGCTGGACGTGAAGATCAAGATGTACCCCACCCACGCCGCCAGCAAGCCCATTGCCATGATCCCCAACTGCGCCGCAACCCGCCACGCGCACTTTGTGATGGATGGCAGTGGCCCGGTATACCTGGATCCCCCGTCACTGGACCTGTGGCCCAACGTGAACTGGACACCCGATTATGTGAAGAGCAAAAAAGTTGACCTGAACACGCTGACTCCAGCCGAAGTGGCAAGCTGGACACCCGGCCAGACCCTGCTCTTGAACGGCAAAATGCTGACCGGCCGCGACGCAGCGCACAAGCGCATTCAAACCATGTTGGCAGCGGGTGAAACGCTTCCTGTTGACTTCACCAACCGCGTGATTTACTACGTCGGCCCGGTTGACCCAGTCAAAGGCGAAGCAGTCGGCCCGGCAGGCCCCACCACCGCCACCCGCATGGACGGCTTTACGGAAATGATGCTGGCCCAAACCGGCCTGATCAGCATGATCGGCAAAGCCGAGCGCGGCCTTGAAGGCATTGCCGCGATTAAAAAACACAAAAGCGCTTACCTTATGGCCGTGGGCGGTGCAGCGTATCTGGTGTCAAAAGCCATCAAGCGTGCAGAAGTCGTGGGCTTTGCGGATCTGGGCATGGAGGCGATTTACGAGTTTGACGTGGTCGATATGCCGGTAACAGTGGCAGTCGATTCAGGCGGGACCAGCGCGCACATCACTGGGCCGGCGGAGTGGCAAAAGCGGATTGCTGAATCGGTGAAGTCGGGAGAATTTAAAGGGATTGCGGTGGCTGCGGGTTGATGCGAGGACAGTTTTGCACCATTCACGCGAGAAATCACGCATGAATGGTGCAAAACCAATAAAATCATTGACTTATGCACTATACAAAGTCTGATTTCACCCCTTTTTCCAGCGATTCTCAGCGCGTTAGCGCGAACCTGGAGCAAATTTACAGAGCTTGGCTGGATGTCCGCAGACAGCTCGATGCCCTGCCAGTCTCCATGTATTGGGCCGCCAAAGACGGCGCAGATTACTTGTACGTAAAGTCCTCATCAACAGACAATGGCGCGAGCGTTGGCGTTAAAAGCCCAGACACCGAAAAACAGTTAGCCGATTTCACACAAACCAAAGAAGAGCTCAAAGCGCGTGTGCAGTCGTTTGACGCAGTGATTCAAGAGCGTGCAGGGCTGTACCGCCGCCTGCGCCTGCCGTCTCTGCCCGACAGGCAATCTGAAATTTTGCGCAAGCTGGACATTGAAGAACTGCTAGGCAATGACTTGCTGGTGGTGGGAACAAACGCTTTTGTCGCTTATGAGCTTTTTATTGGTGCCAAGCTACCCACAGGCAACGAAGAAACCGAAGACTTTGACTTAGCCTGGTGTCGGGGCAGCAAGGTGTCATTGGCAGCGCTGCTGGGCAACCAGGTTACCCCCAAGAAAACCTTGTTTGGGGTACTCAAAAGCATCGACAGCAGCTTCCGCATTTCACCGCGCAAGCCCTACCAGGCCGTCAGCAGCGACGGCTATGAAGTCGAGCTGCTGGCAGCGCCCAGCACCCACCCACTGCCTAAAAAAGAAGCTTTTGATCCGATGGCATCGCTGATTGAGCAAGAGTGGCTGCTTAAGGGCACAGCTGTTAGCGTGGTCGTGGCCACCATCCGAGGCCGTGCCGCGCCGCTGGTGGTGCCAGACCCACGCTGGATGGCACTGCACAAGCTGTGGCTGGCAGATAAGCCTGAGAGGCGAGCCGACAAAAAAGACAAAGACCGCCGCCAAGGTAACGTGTTGCTGGACGCTGCGCGATATTTTCTGCAAACTTCGCACCCCTTGAATATTGACTTTGTACTTGAGCTGCCTGAAGAGCTGGGACACCACTTTGATCAATGGTGCGCATCGAGCGGATTCGTACCCGATCAATGACCCAGCCCTTCAATGCACCAATAGGCATCTTCGACTCCGGCATAGGTGGTCTGAGCGTTT
>JANPDQ010000083.1:0-19721 GCA_031431575.1 Polaromonas sp. | reverse complement strand
GTGATGGATTTCACCAGCACCCGCCGCGCTGAAGATCCCCCAGAGGGTTTCCAGCCGTGGTTTGACGTGGCAACTCGCGCCACCAAAAACCAGATGATTGCCTTCGGGCATTGGTCGACACTTTCATTGACCAACCAGCGACCTGACACCAGCCGCGGTAACGCCCTGCCGTTGGACACCGGGTGCATTTGGGGCGGGTGTTTAAGTGCCGCCAAACTAGGCAGGCGCCCAGGTGAGTTTGAGCTGGTTCAGGTGCAGTGCGAGCAGGCAAAAAAGCCACGCGGCTAAACACTCAAGATCCAATCGACCGACAAGGCTTGGCCAGTAAGGCCTCATCAGCCCAGGCTCTGGCGATGCTCGCAGACAACAGCAACACTGCCGACGAAAAGTAAATCCACATCAAAATCACGACCAGCGAACCTGCTGCGCCGTAAGCGGAAACCACTGCAGCGGTCGACAAATACAACGCCATTAAATACTTGCCCAGCGCAAACAAAATAGCTCCTGCAGCCGCGCCCATCAGCAGATAGCGCAGCGCAGGTTTGGGCCCTGCGCTCATGCGCATGAGTGCTACGAACAGCCCCACGCAAAACGCGAACGAAACTACCTCATTGAGTACGGCGCCAAAAGCCAGGCCCAGCGTTTCTGCGGGAAGCAAGCCCCCCACCCAGGTCGAAACCAGCCCAAGCCCGGTAGACACTACCAAAGACACCAACAACAGAAATCCAAACGCCAAAATGTACGCGATGCCGCGCAGGCGCAGCGTGGCGCTGTACCACCACTTTTGCTTGGGAGGCTGGCCGGTGCCCTGCCGCCAAAGCCGCTCGAAAGCGTCTTGCAGCTCCGCGAAGACGCCAGTTGCGCCAGAGATCAAAAGCACGAAAGCGATCAACGACGCGGCGATGCCTTCAGAAGGCTGCTGCGCGCTGGCAATTGCTTGCTTGACGACTTCCGCGCCCTGGGCACCCACTACGCTGCTGATCTGGTTGACAAGGCTGGTTTCGACATAAGTACGGTCAAGCCACCAGCCAAGCACGGCGACCATCAGCACCAAAAGCGGTGCCAGGCTCAAAATGCCGTAAAACGACATGGCCGCACTCATGCGCAGGCCGTCGGCGTCAAGCCACTGCGACACCGCACGCCATACGGGCCGAATCATGCGCCCAGCGCGGGTAAATTTCATTGGCAAAGCTTACGCGGCAGCGGCGCTAATCGCTACAGGACGTTTGCAACAAGTGCCGTAGGCTGATGCTGACGCTGCTTGAAGCGGCACCCAAGTAGCGTAGTTAAAAATCAGCCAGCGATTTTGAAAAGTGCTGCGACTTTTTTCTTCGGCTTGATGTTGGCCGACACCCCGCTGCGGGACGGGTTGGCCTTGGCAGCGGCTTCCCATGCGGGCTGCGCGTCAGCTGTAGCGGCCGGCTCATAGGGCTGGTCAAAAAACGGGTCGCGCGGTGCGGCGTTTTGGCGGCGCGGCGGTGCTTCGCGGCGCTCCCTGAATTCTCTCGGCTCTCGGCGCTCGGCCGGGGCAAACTCGCGCGGCGATGCGTCACCCGAGTCACGGTACATGCGCCTGCCGTCATTGATACGGCCCGTAGGCGCTTGATCTTCATCAAACACCATCGGCTCCAGCTCAATTTTGGTTTTGATGAGTTTTTCAATGTCGGTGACCAGGCGCTGGTCGCTGCTGGCCACAAAGCTTACCGCCAGGCCAGATGCACCGGCGCGGCCCGTGCGGCCAATGCGGTGCACGTAGTCTTCGGCGTTGAAGGGCACGTCAAAGTTAAACACTGCGGGAACGTCTTTGATGTCCAGCCCGCGCGCTGCCACGTCGGTACACACCAGCAAATCGACTTCACCGCTTTTAAACGCTTCAAGCGCTTTGAGGCGCTCGTCCTGGCTTTTATCGCCGTGCAGCGCGGTGGTTTTCAAGCCCTCTTTTTCAAGCGAACGGGCCAAACGTGCGCAGCCCAATTTGCTGTTGACGAAGACAAACGCCTGCTTCATTCCGCGTGTTTTTAAAATTTGGTGCAGTGCGCGCCGCTTGTCGTCTGCGCCTACGCTGTAGAAGTGCTGCTCTACCGTTGATGCTGTGGCGTTAGATCGGGCTACTTCAATCGTCACCGGGTCTTGCAGGTAGCTTGATGCGAGCCGCTTGATTTCAGGCGAGAAAGTCGCTGAAAACAACAACGTAATGCGTTGCTTGGGCAGGTAGCTCAATATGCGCTGCAAATCAGGCAAAAAGCCGATGTCCAGCATGCGGTCGGCTTCGTCCAGCACCACATATTCAACCTGGTTCAGCACCGCGTTTTTGGCTTCAATGTGGTCCAGCAGGCGGCCCGGTGTGGCGACCAGCACTTCAACGCCAGCTTTCAACGCCAATGTTTGCGGCTTCATGTCCATGCCGCCAAACACCACTGCGCTGCGCAAGTTGGTGTACTTGGCGTACAGCTCAACTTGTTCAGCCACTTGAACGGCCAACTCGCGCGTGGGCAACAGCACCAGCGCGCGCACCGGGTGGCGGGCGGGCGATGTGGATGCGTTTTCGTGCTTCATCATGCGCTGGAGCAGCGGCAGCGCGAAAGCTGCGGTTTTTCCGGTACCGGTTTGCGCCGCACCCATCACGTCTTTGCCTTCAAGCACGACCGGAATTGCCTGCTCTTGAATGGGCGTCATGGTTTCGTAGCCCATCTCGGCGACGGCGCGGGCCAGCTGGGGAGCCAGTGAAAGATTTGAAAATGAAGAGGTCATGTAGACGCTTATTGTCGCATCTTGAGGGTTTTTACAGGCGGGCCCAGCGTTTAGTCGGGCGGGCTGCAATCAGGTATGCAGCGATGCAACTGGCACAGCACCAAATTGCTATGTTATTAGTAGCTGCTCGCGCCTATATTTATTGCGCTAGAGGCCTATTTAACCAATAAATCGCTAAATATTCCTTGCACTGAAGGTGTCGCAGGCTTTCACGCTACCTTTTTGCAAGCCCACACCAAACCACTTTTGTCGCTGCGCGCTGCTGCCATGGGTAAAACTCTCTGGCACCACCGCACCGCCGCTTGAGCGGGCCAGCGCGTCGTCGCCAATTTTGGCCGCTGCGTTCATGGCTTCTTCCACATCGCCCTGCTGCAAAATTTGCCGCTGGTTTTGCGCGTGGTGTGCCCACACGCCAGCAAAGCAATCAGCCTGCAATTCAAGCCGCACACTGAGGGCGTTGAACTCGGTTTTGCTGACGCGGCTGCGCATTTGTTCCATCTTGCCGCTGATACCCAACAGGTTTTGAACGTGGTGGCCCACTTCATGCGCAATCACGTAGGCCTGTGCAAAGTCACCCGGTGCGCCCAGGCGCTTGGTCAGCGTTTCATAAAAAGCCAAATCGATGTACACCTTTTGGTCGGCGGGGCAATAAAACGGCCCCATCGCCGCTTGGCCACCACCGCAGCCGCCGGTATTGGTCTGGCCTTTGAACAAAACCAGACGTGGCTCTTTGTAGGTTCCACCGCCCTTGGCAAAAATGTCTTTCCACACGTCTTCAGTGTCGGCCAATACAGTGCCAACAAACTTGGCCATGCGGTCGTCTGCTGGCGGCCGCTGTGCTGGCCCTTGTTGCGCCACTTGCGCAGTAGGTGCGCCACCGCCGCTAAGCATGCTAAGGATCGTCAGGGGATTGATGCCGAAAATCCACCCACCCAGCAACGCAACAACGATGGTGCCTATGCCAATGCCACGCCCGCCAATCAGGCCACCCAATCCGCCGCCGCCCGAGCCGCCACTGGCACGCCGGTCTTCAACGTTGCTTGACTCACGATTGCCTTCCCATTTCATGGCGGTCCCCTTGGTGCGCTAATTATTTTTAGCTATTGATTGTCAGCAGATACGCCGACTTTACTTGAGGCGGCGCGCAGTGGTGAACAAAACTGCAGAAGCAGGGTCACACGCCCATGAATTTTTACAAACGCAAATTTTGGCTTTTCCCTTTTTTGTTGGCAGCACTGGCGCTGTTAGGGGCATGTGCCAGCCCCATCACAGCAAAAGTTACCAGCTTTAACCAATGGCCTGCAGACGCTGGCAGCGCAAGTTTTAGTTTCATCCGGCCCGCTGATGGTCAGAACGATCTGGAGCAACAGTCGTATGAAAAAAACGTGCAGGCAGAGCTTGAAAAGTTTGGCTTGAAGCGGGCACCAGCCGGGCAAGTTGGGCGCATTCAGGTTGATGTGGTTACAGGCAACGGCACGCGCAACCGAACGTACCGCGAGCCCATTTACCGCGACAACCTGGTCTACCACCCGCCTTACCGCGACGCAGTTGGCAATGTGTTCAACGGCTTCTGGGCAGCAGACCCTTGGGGACCGCTGTATTTAGGCGACCGCACCGTGGTGCGCACCTTGCAGGTGAGCAACTTGCGGCTGCGCCTGCTTGACTCGCAAGGCGCTGCGGGCAAGCCGAAGGCGGTGTTTGAGTCACGCGCGGTGTACGAAGGCGATATTGAAGACTTGCCAAAACTCATGCCTTACCTGGTGCGTGCTGCACTTGACGGGTTTCCGGGGAAAAGCGGCACGGTGCGCACGGTAAAGTTTGACAGCAAGACTGGTGCCCTGCTGGCCAACTGATGCCTTTAAGGCGCAAGCTGCACAATGGGGCGATGCGCGCTACAGACACCCCACTTCGCAAAGTTCTGCTAACCGGATTCGATGCCTTTGGCGGCGACGCGGTGAACCCCAGTTGGCTTGCTGTTCTAGCACTGGGCGGTGAAGTCATTGCCAGCCATGCGGTCATCGCAGCCCAATTGCCAACAGCGTTTGCCCCATCAACAAAAGCCCTTGCGCAATTGCTGCGCACGCATACGCCAGCGCTGGTGATTTGCGTCGGCCAGGCGGGCGGGCGAAGTGCATTGTCGCTAGAGCGAGTGGCCATCAACATCAACGACGCCCGCATTGCCGACAACGACGGTGCGCAACCTATTGACCAGCCAGTGTTGAAAACAGGCCCTGCCGCGTACTTCAGCACGCTGCCGATCAAAGCCATGCTGCATGCCATTGAGCAGGCTGGCATTGCAGCCGAAGTGTCCCAGACCGCCGGCACTTTTGTATGTAACCACGTTTTTTACGCCTTGATGCATGCGCTCAAAAAGCAGCGCGGCTCAAGCGCAGTGCGTGGCGGATTTATTCACGTGCCGTTTTTGCCCAGCCAGGGCGCGCCAAGCATGTCGCTTGAAGAAATTGTGCATGGCCTGCGCGTTGCGGTGGACTGCGCGCTGACTACTTCCGAAGACCGAGCGCTGGGTGCGGGTAGCCTCAACTAGTTGGCGGGTCTTTTGGCAAATCGTTTTTGGGCGTTGACGCCAATAGCTGCCACAGCAGCCAGGTGCCAATCGCCGCGTTTGCGAGCGCAAACCCGCCCACCACCAGCATGCCCAGCGTGTTCAGTGCGCGGTTTTGCACAATCCACGCAAGCCCAAAAGAAAGAGCGTTGAGCGCCAACATCAACCAGAACAGCGGGTTTTGCGGTTGGTAGACACGGGTGTAGATGCGCCGAAGCTTGAACACTCGAAGCAATCAGTTAGGAGGATTTGTGCGATTTGGCGACTCAATCGGAGTTAAGTCTGGCGTCGGGTTTGTGGGCGCAGCAAAACACATTTTTTGCCCGTCCCAACGCTGGCCGCACCAGCATTGGCCTTCAGCGTTGATCAGGCAGGTACCTGTGCCGCAGCAGCGTTCATCATCAACCATCGGATCACCTCAACAACAAAAAGAAGCTTTAAAAGTAGCGCTGTCTGATTGTATTGAACGCCGTGGCCCAGAGTGAGCCTGGCAGAAACAGCCCCATTGCCTGCACGGAGCGCCAACTGCGCCACAAAACAAAACCGCGCTGCGCCAGCCGAAGCGCGCGCCCTGGCCTGAGCACCATAAACACCGTTGCTACAACGCCCCCAATCAATACAATAACCGCCCGGTGCGCGCGTACAAATTGCCAGGAACTCTGACCCAGCGCAATAGCACGGTCGCCAGTGGTGAGCGCCTTTTGCAGGGGCTGCAGTTGCGTGCTCAGCACCACGCGCTGGTGGACAATCCGCTCCACCAATCGCCCGCGCTCTTCAGCCAACTGCCGCAAGTCTTTAGTCATTTGGCGCATGTCCACCCGGGGTGTTTTGGCCCCGCCCGGCAGACGCGCGCAGCAACGCCATATCGTCCTTTAGCGCCGCCAAACTTGCAGCAAAAACTACCTCAGTTGTGCGCAGCGTGCGGTGCAGCAGCGCGTAACACCAAATCGCAATGAGTACAGTGAGCCCACAACTGATGCCAAGCACCAGCACCCGCTGGTCCCAAAACGTGGCCACTGCCAAAGCAATACCCAGTGGCACACTAAGGCCGACACAAAACACCAGCGCCAAAGCAAGCCCAAGCTGGCGCGCAAGCACCAGCTTTTGCACTTGCAGCTCATTGCCAATCAGCTCGAGCCGCGTCTGCAGCACTGCCAGCAGCGTGGTGGCTATATTTTTAAGCGTGCTCAACATGCTAATAGCTGGTCCAGACAGCCGCGCAATTTACCGGCGGCCAATCAGCAGACCGATCAACAAGCCGGCACCCGCCGCAATGCCGACTGCGGTCCAAGGCGATTCATGTACGTACTGATCGGTGGCCCGGGCAGCGGCTTTGGTTTTTGCCACCAAAACTTCTTCCGCTTCGACCAGCCTTACTTTGGCGTCATGCAGACGCGCCTGGATGCGAACCCGCAAATTGGCGATTTTTTCTCCCGCCTGGTCAGCGGTAGCGCCCAAGATGTCTTCAGCTTCAGAAATAACCGATTTGATGTCACTGACCAGTTGCTCTTGCATGCTCACGCTGGTAGGAATAGGTTGAACCATGATGTGCCTTTCGGTTGGAGATTGAAACCAAAAGATTAGCAGATCCAGAGCGCCCACTTTGTAGGTGCAAAGCGCAACACGGCGCGCAAACAAAGGCAACGCTAAAGTCAGGGCTAGGCTTTCGGCAGCGTCACCCCAACCTGTCCCTGGTATTTACCGCCCCGGTCTTTGTACGACACCTCGCACACGTCGTCTTTGTCACTCTCAAAAAACAGCACCTGTGCACAGCCTTCACCTGCGTAAATTTTGGCGGGAAGTGGTGTGGTGTTTGAAAATTCCAGCGTGACGTAGCCCTCCCACTCAGGCTCGAAAGGCGTGACGTTGACGATGATGCCGCAGCGCGCGTAGGTGCTTTTGCCAAGGCAAATTGTGAGCACGTTCCGCGGGATACGAAAGTACTCCAGCGTGCGGGCCAGCGCGAAGCTGTTGGGCGGAATGATGCAGCTGTCGCCTGAAAAATCAACAAAGCTTTTTTCGTCAAAATTCTTCGGATCCACAACGGTGCTGTGTATGTTGGTGAACACTTTGAATTCAGGCGCACACCGAATGTCGTAGCCATAGCTCGATGTACCGTAGCTGATGATTTTTTTGCCATCGGCCTGCCGAATCTGGCCCGGCTCAAACGGCTCAATCATTCCGGTGGTTTCTGCCATGCGGCGTATCCATTTGTCGCTTTTGATGCTCATTACAGGTTTTCCAAGATTTCAGTAGATTGTAGGTAAGCGGTCAGCCCGCGCAGTGTTGAGTTATTTGCTATTATTTTAGTAGCTCCTTGCGCCCTTATTTATTGCGCTAAAGGCCGGTTTGACACCTAAAACAGCGTTTTAAACGTCAAAAACCTGTGAAGTCACGGTTTTTCGGTCAAACGGTCTTCACCGAGTGCGATGGGGACAAAAATTGCAAACTCTTTAATTGGTCGCTGAAAGTCTCGGCAGATTGGTGCTGAGCAATTGGTCGTGACAGAGGTTACGACTCCATATTCAAATTTGGTTTGGCACTGACCAGTGAACACGCATACGCTTTGCCCGTCAACCCGCGCCTGGTGCCCCACTTATCGTTTGAAATCTGGGCCTGATGCACGAGACGCTTGCCACTGGGAAGCCTGTTGGAGAGGAACGCATGACCAACGCAGGCTTCGCCATTTGCCCCAAACACGATCCTCAAACTGAAGCTCATGCAAAAAAGTATTGTTGAACTTAAACGAAATCTTATGATTGATTTATTAAATTATTGTTAATCGCTAAACCAGATCAAAATTTGCCCGAAAGAGCGATTTAGTTCATTCTTATTGGTTTTTTTCGGTGATTTCCAATGAAAATTGGACTTCATGCGGGTTTACAAGTATTTATTGATTGATTTATCTGATTTAAATTTCAGTTAACTTACATCAGGACACAAATTATGTTCACTCCGCTGCTGAAATCGTTACGTCCGCTCTGGTTTTGCGCACTGTTGCTCTTGTCAACAAGCTCCACCGTGTTTGCACAACCCAAACAAATCACGTTGTGTTGGGCAGCTTGGGATCCCGCTAACGCGTTGGTCGAACTGTCCAAAGACTTCACCGCCAAAACTGGCATCCAGATGAAGTATGAATTTGTGCCATGGCCCAGCTTCACTGCGAGGATGATCAAAGAGCTGAATTCGAAAAGCAAACTGTGCGACTTGCTGATTGGAGACAGTCAGTGGATTGGCAGCGCGGCGACAAGCGGCCACTACTTAAAACTCAATGAGTTTTTTGAAAACAACAACATCAACATCAATGACTTTAGCTCTGCCACCGTTGAAGGCTATTCAACATGGCCAAAAAATACTCCAAACTATTGGGCTATGCCAGCCATGGGCGACGCTGTTGCCTGGACTTACCGCAAAGATTGGTTCGCAAAACCAGAGATAAAAAGTGAGTTCAAAACGAAGTTCGGCAGAGAGATTGCACCGCCTGCAACCTGGAAAGAATTAAAAGAATTGGCGCAGTTTTTCCAAGACCGTGAAATTGACGGCCGAAGAGTCTATGGCGCTGCGCTGTACACCGAGCGCGGCTCAGAAGGCATCACGATGGGTGTGACATCGGCCATGTATGCAAACGGTGTGCAATACGTCAACCCGGAAAAACCGTACGACATGCGCGGTTTCATCAACAGCAAATCTGCTGTGGAGGCATTGCAACGCTACAAAGAATTCTACGATTGCTGCACGCCACCTGGTCACTCGAATGCCTACATGGCAGAAAACCTGGACACTTATAGATCAGGACAAGTGGCTATGCAAATGAACTTCATGGCGTTCTTCCCGGGCATTGCCAAAGACCCGCTGGTCGGTGGCGAAAAGACTGGTTTTTTCACCAACCCCAAAATGGCTGCTGCAGGTGCAACCCTGGGTGGCCAGGGTATCTCAGTGGTCAAGTACTCCGAGAAGCAGGACTTAGCCCTTGCGTATTTAAAGTGGTTTGCGCAACCAGCCATTCAACAAAAATGGTGGGATTTAGGCGGATTCAGCTGCCATAAGTCAGTGCTGGATCAGCCTGATTTTGCCAATAGCAAACCTTATGCACAAGTGTTTCTTGAGTCGATGAAAATTGTCAAAGACTTTTGGCAAGAGCCCAGCTACGCTGCGCTTCTGCAATCGATGCAAACACGCGTACACAACTACGTCGTTGTGGGCCAAGGGACACCACAAGAGGCGATGGACGGCCTGCTCAATGATTGGACTGCTACGTTTGTTGCGGATAAAAAAATCCAAACAGCGCACACCACATCGGCCTCGGCCTCGGCCTCGCAGCTTTTGCCGATTGACCCTGCCGGCAACCCATCAAACTTGCAGTATTGGGCGATTTCAATTGGACTGTTTGCAACAGTCTCAGCGGGTATTTATGGCGCACTTCTTGTCCGTCAACGAAGCCGCCCATCAAAAAATTAATCTGCAACATCTGAAAAGATCATCATGAAATCAAACACGCTCAGCCAGAAGTCTAATCAACCAAATCAACTCTGCAACGCACTACTTGGCTCTCGCCGCCGACTAATAAAAAACACGGGTTTAACATTGCTGGGCGCAATGTGCCTACCGCATTTTTCCGATGCGCTTCCTACTGACAGCAATGTCATCAGACTCGGACAATCTGCCCCAATCACAGGGCCTATGGCACGCGTTGGCACGGCATTCAGAGACGCAGCACGCGCAGTTTTCAATGAAGCCAATGCACAAGGTGGTGCTGCAGGCAAGAAAATTGAACTTATCACTCTCGATGATGAAAACAGGTTTGAACGCACTGAGTTGAATGCAAAATTGCTGGCAACGGAGCATAAAGTTATTGCCTTGTTTGGGTTCATCGGCGCCGGCGCACATCGCGCAGGCGCACGTGCCGCAGCCAGTGAAGGCCTGCCGTACATAGCCGCTGTCAGTGGCGGGAAAGAACTGCGCGCAGGGAATATACCCAGAATTTTTAACATGCGTGCCAGTTGCGACGACGAAATTGAGTCGGTTGTACGGCACACGCATCAAATCGGGATCGAACGCATTTCGTTAGTGTTCGAATACAACTCTGACGGCTGGGAAGTCCGCGATTCACTGATCGCGTCTTTGAAGCAAGACGGGAAAAAAGCTGCTTCGCTCAGTAGCATCGATCACGAAGGCAGCACCTTCAGTCTACAAAGCGCTGTCACAGTGATACTGGCAGGCAATCCGCAAGCAATCCTGTTGGGTGCGGATTTTGTGGCAAGTTCACGCTTCGTCGCAGCCTCACGCAAAGCAGGTTTTACCGGCAGTTTTTACACACTTTCCGCTGTGGGTGGCACTGCACTCATAGAGGCACTTGGTCCACTGGCAGCAGGGCTTTCGGTAACTCAGGTCGTTCCATTTCCATGGTCGAATTCGACAAAAATAGGTCGCGAATTTCAGGCTTTTTGCACCCGCAGCATTGTCGAGCCGTCTTTTGCCAGTATGGAGGCCTACCTCGCGGCACAACTGGTGGTTACGGCGCTAAAGCGCATACGGGAAACAACGCCGCAAGGTGTGACGGCGGTGATGGAAAGTTTGCCCATGCAAGACTTTGGCGGCTACCAGGGCACGTTCTATTCCAAATCACGAAGAATGCCTGAGCACGTCGACTTAACGGTGTACAGCCGAGCCGGAAAATTCTTGAAATAAATCTGCAGGAAAAAGGCGTTTAAAACTAACACTGCACCTCGCTGTTGGCCAATAGTTGCAATGTCGCGCTTACTTACACCGCCCCCTCAAGCTTGATTGAATTGTTAAAGAATGGCTGGCGTGGCGTCTGGAGGGCGCCAGAGCTGATTGCTTTGCGGCTGGAAAACCTTTTTCGCGCTATGTCCTAACTTACGGCCGTGTCCAGATTGGCGAGGCCGCGTCTATTCTCTATAATTTGATCGATCAATTGAATGATTTGATGGATTTATATAGGGAAACCTACTCGACATGGTAATAACGGCCTTTTTAGTCGGCAGCACCAAATGACTGCCGCTACCGATGCGAATGCATCTGTCAACCCTCTGGTCACTATTCCCGATATAGCCCGACGGGCTGGCGTGGGCACGGCTACTGTGGATCGCGTACTAAATGGACGCCCAGGCGTTAACCTGGAAACTACAAAAAAGGTCATGCAAGCAGTTGCAGACCTGGGTGCGCCGCCAGTGGTGCGGGGGCGACCAAGAAAGCAAAAAAACTTGCGATTCGCCTATGTTTTGCCGGATGGACACACCCAGTTTATTGATTTGGTGGAAAGGCTGATTGCCCAGCAAGCGGGTGAGTTTCGGCATCAAAACATCACGGAAGTGACTTACTGCTTCAACGCGAGCGATCCAGAAAGCTTTGTTCGTGATTTGCAACAAATTGAAGACTGCGAAGGCATTGCCATACTGGCACCCGATCTACCGTCGGTAAAGCAGGCGATCAATGAGAAAGTCCGTGCGGGTGTCCATGTTGTCACGCTGCTTTCTGACGTAGCGGGCTCTATTCGAGAGGTGTATGTTGGCCCAGACAACCGAGCTGCGGGGCGGACAGCGGGACTGCTGTTAGCGCGGATGGCTGGCGACGCATCAAGAGATACGCTTTTGGTGCTGTCGCATGCGACACGTCTGAGCTCCGAAATTGACCGGCGCGTGGGTTTTTCCCAAATTATCGAGGATGACTTCAAGCATCTGCGTATCGTGCGCACTCCTGATTTACCAATGGACGATGAGGGCACCTACCGGGTGCTGACAAAGTTTTTTCAAACAGAAATGAATCCAGTGAGATTGGCCGGTATTTATAGCAGTGGAAGTGCTTGCACTGCAGGGGCGGTAAAGGCCCTTGGTGAGTTGGGCATCAAGCACAAACCTGGCTTGGTGGTACACGATTTGACCGATATTCATCAAGCATTATTGGGCCGGGGTGAGGTGGCCTATGTGCTTGGCCAAGACAACCAGTACTGCATCTCAACTGCAGCCAAAGTACTGCGCGCGCTGTGTGAAAACGTACGTGGCGCGATTCAAGTCGTTAAGCCCCGCATTGAAATTTTGACGGCTGAAAATTATCATTAAGTCAATGGCAACGTGAGCCTGCTTTGAGGCGACTGCCGACTGCCGACTTTATTTCGATCAACGTTATTGCTGTTGCTTTAACGCCCCTCGCAGATTAATTTACACCTACAAGCAACGAGCAAGACGCTGCTGCAGGCGCTGCTGCGTTCGTTTTTTTCGCCCTGAAAACATCAGCAGACATCACCAAGTCAAAGGGTTTTTACGAGACCAAGGGAAAACCATGATTTATTTAAATTGATTTAATAATAAAGTAAATCAATCATTTGGGTGGCCCCACTGATAAACATGTTTTCAAAAGTGGTTTGGGATAAAAACCCAGGCTTCAATTGATGACCTGCTGTGTGACAGTGACTATTGTTTAAAAATTTTTACATGGAGATGAGCGATATGAAAGAACTGTTTAAAAAACTGCCAGGGATGTCTGCCTTGACTGTTGCTGCGGCATTGGCTTTGGGTGGCTCTGCGGCGCATGCGCAAGACAAAACGATCACTTTGTGCTGGGCCGCCTGGGATCCGGCCAACGCGCTGGTGGAGCTGTCAAAAGACTTCACTGCCAAGAGCGGTATCAAAATGAAGTTTGAGTTTGTGCCATGGCCAAACTTTGCCGACCGCATGCTCAATGAGTTGAATTCAAAAGGTAAACTGTGCGACTTGATCATTGGTGACAGCCAATGGGTGGGTGGCTCTGCTGAAAGCGGCCATTACGTCAAGTTAAACGACTTTTTTGCCAAAGAAGGCATCAAGATGTCGGACTTCGCACCAGCAACTGTCACTGGTTATGCCGAATGGCCAAAGGGCACTCCCAACTACTGGGCGCTGCCTGCCATGGCAGATGCCGTGGGTTGGACCTACCGCAAAGACTGGTTTGCCAAACCAGAGATTCAAGCGGAATTCAAAAAGAAATTTAACCGCGACCTGGCACCACCAAAAACATGGACTGAACTGAAGCAAGTCTCTGAGTTCTTTCAAAACCGTGTGATTGATGGCAAGAAGGTCTACGGCGCCTACATTTACACCGAACGTGGATCAGAAGGCATCACCATGGGTGTTACCAACGCTTTGTACCCCATGGGCTTTAAATACCAAGACCCTAAAAAGCCGTACGCCATGGACGGGTTTGTGAATTCAGCCGACGCTGTGCGGGGTTTGGAGTTTTACAAATCACTGTACAAGGGCAGCACAGCCCCAGGCATGACCAACGCCTACATGGGTGAAGGTTTGGATGCGTTCAAGTCTGGGCAAGTTGCGATGCAGATGAACTGGTTTGCCTTCTTCCCAGGCTTGGCGAAGGACCCAGCTGTGGGTGGCGACAAAATTGGTTTTTTCACCAACCCGTCTGACAAAGGCCGAGGCGTCCAGCTAGGCGGTCAGGGCATTTCAGTGGTGTCGTATTCGAGTAACAAAGACGCTTCGCTGCAATACATCAAGTGGTTTGCAAACCCAGACGTGCAGAAAAAGTGGCAAGCAATCGGCGGCTCATCTGCGCACAATGCCGTGCTGAAAGATCCAGCCTATCCAAAAAGCTCCCCGTTCGCACAAGCTTTTCTTGACTCGATGGGCATGGTGGTTGACTTCTGGGCAGAGCCTAGCTACGCACAGCTGATGCAAGCCATGCAAAAGCGTGTGCACGACTATGTGGTGGCCGACAAAGGTACCGCGAAAGAAGCGCTGGATGCGCTGGTTGCCGACTGGCAAAAAGTGTTCAAAGAAGAAGGAAAGCTGAAATAAAGCCAGATGCCCGGCCCATCAAGCCACGCTGCATCACTCAATGTTGAGTGCGCAGTGGTTGGTGGGTCGGGTTGATCGGGGCCACGCAGAGAAGCTTATCGACGCCCCGGCTGGCCGCAGCCTAGACGACTTTTTGCCTCCGAAAATTGTTTACCAATCGCCCACATTATGAATATTACCCGTGTTGCCGAACGCAGCGCCCACGCAACTCCACTACCCGTGGCAAGCGCACTTAGAGGGCTGTCGGACCGCACTATTGCGTGGCTGTTCATCGGCCCAACGATGTTAATTTTGTTGATGATCAACATTTTCCCGTTGATGTGGACTATCAAGCTGTCATTTACCAACTACAAGGCAAACCGGCCCAACGCCGAAGTGCTTGGCGTGGGTATCGACAACTATGTGTCGGTTTTGACAGATCCAGATATCTGGGTTGCCATGCAGACTACGGCGCACTTTTTGTTCTGGACCATTCTGCTGCAAATGGTGATTGGATTTAGCCTTGCGTATTTGATTGACAGGAAATTTCGCGGCCATGGGTTTTGGACGACGTTAATCCTGGTGCCCATGATGTTGTCACCCGCAGTGGTGGGTAATTTTTGGGCATTTTTGTACCAACCGCAAGTTGGTTTGTTTAACTACGCTGTGTCATTTCTATCAGGCGTACCCGCCTCATCATTTCAAATGTTGGGCTCTACAAAGTTAGCTCCATGGGCCATCATCATTGTCGACACGTGGATGTGGACGCCCTATGTGATGCTGATCTGCCTGTCCGGTCTGCGCTCAATTCCAGACTACATCTACGAAGCCGCTGAAGTTGATAGAGCTTCAAAACTGCGCCAGTTCTTCTCTATCACTCTGCCCATGGTGTTGCCTTTTGTCATGTTGGCCGTCCTCTTTCGCGGCATTGAAAACTTCAAAATGTTTGACATGGTGAATTTGCTGACTTCTGGCGGACCTGGCTCAACCACTGAATTGGCATCGATTACTTTGAAGCGACAGGCGTTTGAAAGTTGGCGCACCGGCTATTCATCGGCATTCGCTATCGTTTTGTTTGTCGCTGTTTTTGGCATGGCCAATATTTATGTCAAAGCCCTTAACTACGTGAAGAACCGGTAAAAATTATGAGCAAATTAATTAGTACGGCGCACTCTGTAGTCGAGCCCAGCAGCAGCACACGATGGATTGCAGGTTTATTGGTTGGCCTATACGCCGTTGTTGCGATTGTTCCGCTGGTGTGGATCATCCTCACAGGGTTTAAGTCGCCAGCAGACGCTATCAGTTACCCGCCAAAAGTTTTCTTCGCACCAACAGTCGAAGGCTACTGCAATTTATTCACAACGCGCTCGCGCCAGTCTGCCGAGTACATTGCCGCCCTGCCCGCCGCTACCAGCAAATGTGATCAAGTAGCACGGGCTAACAACATGGTGGTGGCGGGCTCGACAAACTATCTCCCGCGGTTTCTGAACTCACTCATCATTGCGGTGGGCTCAACCGTGCTCTCGGTTGGCTTGGGCGTGATGGCCGCATATGCATTCTCACGCTTCAAGATTCCACTGAAAGACGACCTGCTTTTTTTCATCTTGTCGACGCGAATGATGCCGCCGATAGCCGTAGCAATACCAATTTACCTGATGTACCGGGAGCTGGGTTTATCGGATACCCGCCTGGGCATGATCTTGCTTTACTCCGCAGTCAATATTTCTTTGGCGGTTTGGCTTTTAAAAGGATTTATCGACGAAATTCCGCGTGAGTACGAAGACGCGGCAATGGTAGATGGCTACACCAGGCTTCAGGCTTTTGTCAAAGTGGTGCTGCCACAAGCCACCACAGGAATTGTTGCAACGGCCATCTTTTGCCTGATATTTTCCTGGAATGAATATGCATTTGCCGTGTTATTGACCTCTGGCGAGGCGCAAACAGCACCACCCTTTATTCCAATCATTATTGGTGAAGGAGGTCAAGACTGGCCTGCAGTAGCCGCCGGAACAACGCTGTTTTTGGTACCTATCCTCGTGTTCACGGTGTTCATGCGCAAGCATCTACTGCGTGGCATCACATTTGGCGCGGTTCGCAAGTAAGCACGGGGAAATCAATGTCTTCACCTTCACCTTTACCAGCAAACTCACAACCACCCATGGAAAGTAAAACCAGTCAGTGGCCGAAGTGGCTGCGCCGTGGGCCAATGGAGCTGGCAGCGTGCTGTTTTATTGCGCTGGGCATTTTGATGCTGCTGCAACCCTTTGCGCTGGTCTTATACACATGGTCGTTCGCAACCATGTTGTTCGGAACTGTCATGTTCACGGTCGTTTCAAAGTTTCCCCAATAAATACTTCAGATCAAAAAAATGGCAGAAATTCGAGTTCAACACCTTCATAAGGCTTTTGCAGAGTTCACCGCAGTGAAAAATTCCAGTTTCACGGTAAATGATGGCGAATTTTTTTGCTTGCTGGGGCCGTCTGGCTGCGGCAAGACGACGACCCTGAGGATGATTGCAGGGCTGGAAATGCCCACTTCTGGGCAGATATTCCTGAATGATGAAGATGTGACGCTCAAGCGCGCATCCCAGCGCGACATCGCGATGGTTTTTCAGATGTTTGCGTTGTACCCACACATGAACGTTCGGCAAAATATTGCGTTTCCGCTGGTGTCGCAAGGCATGGATCGAAAAGAAATTGACAAGCGTGTTGAAGATGCAGCGCGCACCTTGCAAATTACCGGGTTGCTCAAAAAGTCAGTGTCCGGGCTGACCAGTGGCGATAGGCAACGGGTGGCGTTGGGCCGGGCTATCGTACGGCGGCCTTTAGCGTTCATGATGGACGAGCCTTTGGGGGCGTTGGATGCCGAGTTTCGTGAAGTCATGTGTGAAGAGTTGCGAAACCTGCACGATCGCCTGCGCGCAACGACGGTCTACGTCACGCATGACCAGCGCGAAGCCATGTCCATGGCCGACAAAATTGCCATCATGAACCAGGGCGTCATTGAACAGCTGGGCGCGCCGCAAGAAATTTATGACCGCCCTGCCACAGTATTCGTTGCAGACTTCATGGGCTCACCTGCCATGAATTTCATCCCTTTTGAGAGCGGTTTGGCAAAAGGCTCTACGCAGGTCACGGTTGGGGATGCAAAACTGGGTTTGCCAGCGCTGCGCGAAGCAGTCATCATGCGGCCTTTGCTTTACGGCGTTCGACCAGAGCACGTCAGGCTAGATTCGCAATCCGCTTTTCGCGCTGAAGTATTGGGCTCAGAATATTTGGGCTCGTCACAAGTCGTCACGCTAAAGACCCTTGGCAAAAGTACATTGCGCGCAAAGATTGATGTTGATACGCCCGTTGCGCGGGGAGACCATGTTGGCTTGTCTTTTGATGCTGCGCAAATCACACTGTTTGACCAGGTAAGCGGGCGCGCTATTCCCACCATTCGCGATGACGCACTGGTATCTGCTTCTACCGTTCGAGGAGCGCTTCGTGGCTGATTTAAAACTCATCGGTGTAAGCAAGAGCTTTGAAGCAACCAAAGCAATTCACAACCTGAATATTGACGTTAAAAGCGGTGAATTCATTGTTTTACTGGGCCCGAGTGGGGCGGGGAAAACCACCACGCTTCGTTTGGTAGCTGGGCTGGAATCGCCCGACGCTGGGCAGGTATTCATAGATGGCCGAGACGTGACCCACGTAGCGCCAGCACTGCGCGACGTGACGTTTGTGTTTCAGCAATATTCGCTGTATCCACACATGAATGTTTACGACAACCTGGCATTCCCGTTGCGCTCTCCGTTGCGCAAAACGAGCGAGGCCGACATCAAGACCAAGGTGCATGAAATTGCGAGCCTTCTGCGCATGGAAGACAAGCTGCAAAATTCAGCGACCAAGCTGTCCGGTGGCCAGATGCAGCGCGTTGCCATCGGAAGAGCATTGGTTCGAAATCCAGCGGTGTACTTGATGGACGAGCCACTGTCGTCACTCGACGCAAAACTGCGCAACGATTTACGGCTTGAACTCAAGCATATTCAGCAAGATCTGGGTGCAACCATGGTGTACGTCACGCATGATCAAGTGGAAGCGCTTACGTTGGCTTCACGCATCGGCGTGTTAGACCACGGAGAGCTGGTGCAGCTCGGCACGCCTAAACAGGTGTACGAAGACCCCATCAGCATCAACGCTGCAAGCCGCCTGGGTTCGCCGCGCATAAATTTGATACCACGTTCGATGTTTCCTGGGTTAGCGGCGCCGCAAAGCGCCGCAACATTTGGTGTTCGCGCGGAGCACATTCTTCTGCACAAAGTTTTTCAGGCTGGTTTGAATCAAACGCAATGCCAGGTTAAACGCCTTGAGCGATTGAGTGACCAGTATTTGGTGCATTTAATTGTCAGTGCAAGTGCGCATGAGCTCATCGCCTCGATGCCGCCCGGGGTCCAGTTTGAGCCTGGAGACGTCATTGGCGCAGATTTGAAGCAGATTTTTTGGTTCGATGTCGAAGGTCAGCGCATCAAGTAATTCCATTTTTTTTGAAAGAAATCTTATCGTGACACTACAAAATATTATTCAAAACGCAACGCAAACCCTGATTGATCACGTCGAAGAATTGACGCAGCTCGATCAAGCCATTGGTGACGGTGACCATGGTCTGAACATGAAGCGTGGTTCGCTTGCAATTCAAGCCAAGCTGCCTGCGATGCAAGACGGCCAGCTGCTTGAGGCCCTGAACACCATGGGCAAAACGTGCATCGCCATGATTGGCGGATCATCCGGGCCGGTGTTCGGAACGTTGCTGCTAACCTTGGCCAAACAGCTACCTACTGAGCCCACAGCCAGTGATTTCGCCCCCGCGCTGAGGGCAAGTATTGAGGCGCTAACGAGCCTCGGCAAAGCCGAGGTTGGGCAAAAAACGCTTTTAGATGTGCTGGACCCTGTGCAAAAAGTATTGGCGCTTGGCGGTAGTAATTTGCTGGTGCGGGTTGCACAATGCGCACACGACAGTGCGGCAGCGACGGCCAATATGGATGCGGCACGCGGTCGCTCGTCGTTTCTGGGGGACCGCGCCAAGGGCCATGTTGACCCTGGGTCGCGCTCGATGGCGTTAATTATTTCGTCGATTTGCGACACGCTGCAGCCAGCTTGAGTTTCATTCACGCAAAATTTTCTAAAATCGAACCACTTATGAAAAACTTTATCAATCGGGTCGAAACAGTGCTGGAAGAGTCGCTAGAGGGTTTCGCAGCAGCACATTCAGACCTCGTCGTTCTGGGTGACGACTACGAATTTGTCCGCCGTAAAAATGTCAAGGCTGGAAAAGTGGCTTTGATTTCTGGCGGTGGCGCCGGGCACGAGCCGCTTCATGCTGGTTTTGTAGGCCACGGAATGTTGGACGCGGCCTGCCCCGGGCAAATCTTCACGTCACCCACGCCCAACCAGATGCTGAACGCGGCCAATGCTGTTGACGGTGGCGCTGGCGTTTTATTCATCGTCAAGAACTATTCTGGCGACATGATGAATTTTCATATGGCGGCTGAGCTGCTGGACCAGGAAAATGAAACCGTGATCGTCAACGACGACGTGGCGGTTGAAAATTCAACCCACACCACAGGCCGGCGCGGTGTG